>PWHA01000038.1 GCA_003554685.1 Halanaerobiaceae bacterium | reverse complement strand
GCCCGCTTGATCTCTGATTTAATTTCCTCACGTTCTTTCTCCAGCCTGGCAATCTCCTCTTCTATATCAACCATATCCTCCAGGGGAAGAATTATATCAATATCCTGAACTACTGCGGTGGCGGCTTTATCAGGTCTCTCGCTAATTTCCTTCCCGATGGTTACCTTTACCAGACCTGCCAGGTCTTTGAGATAATTCTCTGCCTGCTGCAGCAGTTCAAGACTCTCCGAATCGGCTGAGAGAACAGCCGTGATTTTCTGGCCGGGATCTACCTTCATCTCATTGCGGATATTGCGAATTGAGCGGATAACCTCTTTAATTAGCTCCAGGTCTCTGGTTGAGTCAACAAACTGATAATCCTGCTGAACTTCTGGCCAGTCCTGAATCATAATACTCTCACCGGTCCCGGGCAGCTTCTGCCAGATTTCCTCGGTAATAAAGGGCATTACCGGGTGGAGAAGTTTTAAGATATTGGCCAGGACATACTGACCTATCCGGGCAGCCTGTCTGATAATCTCGGTATTATCATCCTGATAAAGACGGGGTTTGATTAGTTCTAGATACCAGTCACAGAATTCACTCCAGATGAAATCATAGAGGGTTTTGCTGACCTCACCAAAGAGATATTTCTCCATGTTTTCGTCAACCTTATCAATCACATCGTTAAAGCGCTTGAGAATCCATTTTTCTGCCAGGGTAAAATCTTCTTGCTGATAACGGGTTATATCGAGCCCGTCGCTTTCTTCCAGATGCATCAGCATGAAGCGGGCGGCATTCCAGATTTTATTGGCAAAGTTGCGGCTGGCTTCCAGCCTTTCCTCCCGAAAACGCATATCATTACCGGGGGTATTGCCGGTGATCAGCATAAAGCGCAGGGCATCGGCCCCGTAATCCTCAATAACCTCCAGAGGATCAACTCCGTTACCCAGCGATTTACTCATCTTGCGGCCCAGGGCATCGCGGATCAGCCCGTGGACATAAACATCGCTGAAGGGCTTTTCTCCCTGAAAATGCAGACCCATAAAGATCATCCGGGCCACCCAGAAGAAAATTATATCCCGTCCGGTAACCAGCACATCGGTGGGATAGTAAAATTCCAGATCCTCAGTCTCCTCCGGCCAGCCCAGGGTGGAGAAGGGCCAGAGAGCCGAGCTGAACCAGGTATCCAGGACATCTTCATCCTGCTTTAGATTGCTGCTGCCGCAGCTCTGACAGCTTTCCGGTTCCTCCCGGGTAACATTGATTTCATCACAGTCCTGGCAGTACCAGACCGGAATCCGGTGACCCCACCAGAGCTGCCGGGAAATACACCAGTCCTTGATGTTCTCCATCCAGTTCAGATAGACCCGGGAAAAGCGGTCGGGCACAAACCTGATTTCCCCCTCTTTGACCGCCTCAATCGCCGGCTCGGCCAGCGGCTCCATCTCAACAAACCACTGCTTGGAGATCATGGGCTCCACAATCTCATCACAGCGGTAGCACCGGCCCACACCATGCTGATGCTCTTCAACCTTAACCAGATAATCGCCGGCTTTCAGGTCAGCCACCAGCTGTGTACGGCATTCCTCTCTGGTCATGCCAGCATAGTCTCCGGCTGCTTCTGTCATGTTACCATCAAAGTCGATTACTTTAATCTGCTCCAGCTCATTTCGTTCCCCCATCTCAAAATCATTGGGATCGTGAGCCGGGGTAACCTTAACCATGCCGGTACCAAATTCGCTGTCAACAAAGTCATCGGCTACGATTGGGATTTCCCGGTTCATAATGGGTAGAATCACAGTTTTGCCGACTAGCTGCTGGTATCTTTCATCATCCGGGTTAACGGCAATCCCGGTATCGCCCAGCATGGTTTCCGGCCTGGTGGTGGCTACAGTTATTGAGCCCGCCTCATCCCGGAAGGGATAGTTGATGTAATACAATTTGCCCTCAGTTTTTTTATGCTCTACCTCAATATCGGAAAGGGTGGTGGCACAGCTGGGGCACCAGTTAACAATATAGTCACCCTGATAGATGAGGCCCTCTTCATAGAGGCGGACAAAAACTTCTGTTACCGCCTCAGAGCAGCCTTCATCCAAGGTAAATCTTTCCCGGTTCCAATCACAGGAAGCCCCCAGATGCCGAATCTGGCTGGTAATTCTATCGCCATACTCTTCCTTCCAGTCCCAGGCTCTCTCCAGAAAACCCTCCCGGCCAACATCCTCTTTGCTTAGGCCCTCCTCTTCTCTTAATTTCTCCACAACCTTTACCTCAGTGGCAATACTGGCATGATCGGTACCGGGAAGCCAGAGAGTATTAAAACCCTGCATCCTGCGCCAGCGAATAATAATATCCTGCAGGGTATTATCCATAGCATGACCGATATGCAGCTCTCCGGTTATATTGGGTGGAGGCATCATAATGGTAAAAGACTGCCCCTCCCCATCTTCCGGAGGTGAGAACAGGTCATTTTCCTCCCAGTACTGATACCACCTGGCTTCAACCTGATCAGGATCATAGGTCTTGGCAAGCTGATCTCCCATTGTCATAACCCCTTTCATAAAGTTTTCTAATTTCATAAAAATTTTCCAATTATTTTCTAAAATTTTTTGGATTCCCCTGAAAAATTCTTCCGACTTTTTTTGAGAATTTGAAACTTTAACTTAACCTCATAGAACATTTCAAACTTTCTTTTTACTTTTTCTTTTCACTTATAATATAAACCACTTTAATCTACCTAAGCCATTTTAATCTAAACCATAAACCATATTTCTTTATAATCTAACTTCAAATCTAAATAATCTAACTTCAAATCTAAGTTTAAATCTAAAAAAGACGTTTACTAAAAATAAAAAAACCTCTGCATCCCTGACAGGGACGAAGAGGTTAATATCCGCGGTACCACCCATTTTCCTGGCTTAAAAATCAGCCGGCTACTCCTGGCCCTGTAACGGAGGCTTCCGTTTCAAATTACCAGTTTAAAGCAGTCAAAAAATTTAATGTTCGTTGACTGGCTGATTTGAAAAGCTCCGGGGCGACCTTCATCTGCTGAAACTGCTGGAAAGCTTTTCAGCCGGAGAGCTTCCCTCTCTTTAAAGCGTACAGCAGATTACTCCTCCCCTTCCTGGCTTCCTGGTCTTATTTATTTTTGTATCTAAATAATTATATCATATTACCCCTTGCTGTCAAGTATGAGTAAAAATTTTATACTGCCTGCTTTCCTATTTGTTTCGCAGAATTAATTTGATTGTCTTTCATAATTAATTTGATTGTTTTTCATAATTAATTTGAAGGTTTTTTCCGGGGTTAAAACCTGCCCTTAAAAATCATTTAGTTTAAATTTAAGTTTAATCAGTGTTTTGTATAAGTTTAGTCAGTGTTTTGTAATTTAGAATAATGATAATAAACTCAGTTCATCAATAAATATATACTCATCAACTCATCAATATATTAACTGCCCTTAATTATTTATAGCCAGGCTGTCAACCACCAGATTATATATATCCTCATAATCAGAAAAAATATCCTGTTCTGCAGTCAGGGTTAAAATATAAGCCATTTCAGCTTCAATCATTATAGCCTGACGCCAGGTAAGGTTATAATCTCCTGCTTCATCTTCAGCAATTCCTGAATAGGTTAATTCCACTCCTTCCCTGCCATCAACCATGATTTCCTTCCGTTCAACCAGGACAAAATCCTCCAGCATATTTTCAGCCTGCATTAATACCAGGTCGGCATATTCTTCTATTGATATATCCTGCCGCAGCCTTTCAGCTATTACATCAATATCGCTGGTAAATTCATTAACAACAACCTCTTCAGGAGCCAGCAGAACAAATTCCAGAATCATACCCTGGGGACCCTCTTCCCGGCTGATCCAGTCAGCTGGATATTCCAGAGAGAAATAGTCCCCCTCAAAGGTATTCTGAGCCTGCAGTCCTGCTGGATGAACTGCCGCAAATACCAGCAGTAAGATTGCTAAAATCAGAACAGATAATAAATTATTTTTTCTGGCAGACATACCGGTTACTCTCCTTCCTGGAATAATGAACCCCACTTTACTCTCTCCTTTTGCTTTTGTCTGATTATATAATATAACTTGAATTACTGCAAGGTTAAAGCTTTAGGCAGCAAAAAGATGACCTGATAAATTTATATTTGAACCTGTTAAATTTGTTTATATTTGTTTATAGAGGTTTGTTTATATTATATAGGTTTGTATATAAATATTAGGTTTGCATATAAATATTTAGATATTTGATAATTTTTATTTGATTTATCGACTAAACAATCGACATTTTTCCCTGAATAATCAGAAATAAGCAGGATAATAGTTATTTTTGCAGAATTAAAATAATAAAGGATTAAGGTAAACCCCCATGCCCCTTATGTCCCTTCGGAATGTCCCTTCGGAGCACAACAATAGATGAAAATAAAACTGCATAATATTTTCAATATTTTCAAGATAAGGATTAAGGTAAGGAGTTGTTGGCTATGCTGACCTTTTTCTATATGACTTTCTATACCCTGGGGTTTAGCCTTTCCCTGCTCATAGGCTTAACTATCTTTAATTTAAAAATAAGCCTTCCTAAAATAGCGGCCGTGGGATTCTTCCAGGCTTCAATTGCCAGGTTGATTTATCACTTCAACACTCCTGTTTTGCTGCTGATAATACTGGCCTTTTTTAATATGTTTATTCTGGTCTGGCTAATCTTAAATTTCAATTTGATTACTTCCAGCCTGGTGGTCATTAAAACTGTTATTCTTTTTCTTCCCTTGGAAATGATAACTCTGGCAGCTTTCATCCATAATTTTAATATGAGTTTCAGTCAGGTGCTGACAACCCCGGCACTGGCTCTCTCCTCCATTATAATGCTGGTTCTGCTGCTGTTAACTGTCTATTACATTGTTCGGAAAAAAGATATTAAAATGCTGCCGCTCAAGTTAAGGTTTATTGAGACAGAAATTGAAAATAAGACCCGCATCTGGGTTCTGATAGCCCTGGCTGTGGAAAATCTAATTATAATTTATTACATAATTTACAGTTTTGTGCTTTCCCCGCCCCTGCCAGCTTTTGCCCCCTACATGGTAACCCTTGCCCTGATTTTATCACTGCTGGCCATTATCCTGGATACCATCCTCTGTCGTTTCGTTGAAAATGAAATTGACCTCTCGCTGGCAAGAGAGAAGGTCGATAACCTTTCTAACCTCAATCAGGCCCTGCAGTATCAGCAGCACGATTTCAAACATAATCTCCAGGTCATCTCATCACTGGTGCAGATGGAGAAATACGACAGACTGGACAGATATATCAGGTGCCTGTCCGACGAGCTGCAGCAGCTGGATTTTGTTACCAGCACCGGTCAGGAAGCCTTAAACGGCCTGCTCTATTACAAAATATCACAGGCCGATCAGCAAAATATTGACCTGGAAATTAATATTCAGGATAAACTGGAAAATCCAGCTCTGGATGCCAACCAGCTCTGCCGGGTTATCGGAAACATCATTGATAATGCCATTGAGTATCTTCAGGAGTTTCAGGATCTAAATAGGATAATCTACCTTGAGATAAAAAAACAGCAGGATAAATACCTGGTGATAATGGAAAATCCGCTGCTGGACCAGAAAAACCTGCCGGAAAATATTGATGAAATAGTAAATCCTGGTTATACTACCAGAAAGGGCAGTCAGGGGCTGGGGCTGGCTATAACCAGAGAAATTATTACCAGTAAGGGTGGCGATTTCACCATTAAAACCACCAAAGATAATAAAATACGCTTTGAACTCGCCATCCCTGAGGCAGCATCCTGAAGTTCAACCTCTTTTACCTCTCAGGTTCGAAATATATCACTCCCTGGCATACTAAATTCGAAATATATCACTCCCTGGCATACTAAGCATACCAGATAACTCCTTTTCCAATATTAATTCTTCTTTTACTCCATAATTAAACAGACATATTTTCAATTTAATTTTCTTATTTTAAGATTTTTAATTCTCTAACTCCCGGTTAATATAATAATAAAATATAAGGAGAGCTGAATCATCAGCTGCCCCGGAATGCCCCAAAAAAGGTAATATTCTATTCTGTTATTTTTCTTTCCAGTACTTTTCTTTGCTTTTAAGAATTAACTTCACTTTTAAAAATTAATTTCCTTCAGCATTAATCTTCCGGACTTTATTTCCTGAAGTTACCTTTTATGGAGTGCTTTCTCATCCTCCTGATATTCCAATTCTTCTGCCTTTATACCCCGCTGACACAGCTTATTATGATGCAGAGGACGGGAAATTTCCTCCCAGTTTTGAGATTTTTCCTTAAGTTCTGCTGCAATATCCGGCCTGAAGAGATCATCAGCACCTTCATGGGTTGGTCTAGCTCCCGTTGCCTTCACCATTTTTTCCAGCTGCTTCGGCACATCAATTATCGGGCAGGGCCGATAAAGATTATCGCTGAATGGAATCCTTTCCTGATATTCCCGGAAGAAGGGATTCTTCAGAACTTCTTCCAGGGACTTATCTTTAATATTATCCACTGCAAAATGGACAAAAGCACAGGGTTCAACGTCCCCATTGGCATTAATATGGAAATATCTTTCTCCTCCAGCAATACAGCCCCCGGTCAGATGGCCGTCATTCCAGAAATCAATCATAAACAGGGGATAGTTCCAGCGCAATTCAGGAATTCTATCCACCAGTCCCTTCCTCTGCTCCGGGGTCAGCATAATGTCAAGATCCGGTTCACTGCCGATCGGGACATAATGAAACAGCCAGGTATAAAATACACCCTTGTCTATCAGCCTTTGAATCAGCTCATCGCTTTCCAGCAGGAGATCACAATTCTGTCTGGTTACAGTGATGCTGCTGCCAAAAAGAACCCCTCTTTCCTTCAGCAGATCCATAGCTCTTTCCACCTTTTCTGTGATGCCCTTTCCTCTTCTGTTGTCAGTTTCTCCGGTAAAGCCCTCGAGACTGATGCAGGGGCTGATGTTACCTGCCTCGAGAAATTTATCTGCCATCTCTTCATCTATCAGGGTCCCGTTAGTATACATCATAAAAACACAATCCTGATGCTTGTTAAATATATCAAAGAGATGGGGGTAAACTGTGGGCTCACCACCGGACAGGACAAAAAAGTAAATGCCCAAATCCTTAGCTTCACTTACTATTCTATCTATGGTTTCAAAATCCATAGTATGAGATTTTTCATACTTGCCGGCCCAGCAGCCCTGGCAGTTTAAGTTGCAGGCGCTGGTGGGATCAAAGAGAATCGTATAGGGAACATTAGCTCCTATTTCTTCGCCCTTTTCCTTGCGGTAGGGGGTTCCCAGCAGGGTGGCATTTACAAAAAACAGGGTTAAAAGGGTTTCCTGGTAGGCTGGATCCAGTTCCTGAAAACGATCAGTATACTCATAAACAACTGGATTTTCTTCCATAACTTCAGCAAAATTGTCCAGGCCGGCCTTATAATCTTCAGACCTGGTGATCATGCGGGCCAGATTAACCAGCCGGGGCAGATTTTTAGCCGGATCCTTCAGCGCATAATCAAGCCCCTTCTGAACCGCCTTCTCCACTGCCAGTTTTTTGGCAAAACCTAATTTATCACTCATTGTGCTCCCCCCTTTTTGGAATTAAAAAGTACAAACAGCCAGTAACTTGAACTCAGACAGATAGCTCTCAACCAGCAATAAAATATCAATCTTCTATCAATAATTATCAATAATAAAATTAATTTCTACACCTATATTGTATCAATTGTCCAGAAGGGTGTCAATATATTCTAACTTTTGCTTAAATATTTAGTTTAAAGGTTCAGCCGGTAACGAAGATGATACCAGATAATGCCTATCATCTCATGGAAGGACCGGGTAGAAGTTCTCAGTCCCGAAACCTGAGGCAGCCAGGCTTTAAACCCCTCAGGGCGGTCATGAGAAATAAACTCAGCTGGAACCAGAGTTAAATCTGCAAAATATCGGGCAAACTCTCTTTCGGCTCGCAGCAGATGCCAGCCCGAGGTTACCACCGCCAACTTGATATCTGAAGATACCTCTGCCATTTCCAGCAGTTCCCGGGGATGCTCTCTGGTATTTCTGGAATAGGATTCCAGCAGGATATCTTCTTCGGAAACTCCCATCTTCAAAGCCAGCTCTTTCATCAGTTCTGTCATTCTCTCAGGCTTTTCTCCGCTAAGAGCTCCCTGCATTACCAGATAATCAGCCTCACTGTTTAAAAAGTAATTAACCCCTCGAATCACTCGGTGAGCCGAGGCATCCCCAGGAGTATCAAGTTCAGATACCGGTCCTTCCTGTATTCCGCCGCTTAAAACTGTAACCACCTCTACTTCCCTGTCTGGGATTATCAGGCTTGCATCTCGAAAGGGTTCTTCCAGAACTGCAGCAATTCTGAGCGAAATCACAGGGGTACTAACCAGCCAGAGAGAAAGAGCTGAGACAAACACCAGAAAAATGAGCAGTTTTTTCCGGGAACCGGCGGCAGATTTTTTGTCCGAACGCAGCAGAATAATCAGACTAAAAACCAGCATAACAAACAGAGCCAGCAGCAGCGGGGACAGAATAATTTTAGCCATTAAATCACCTCACAGCAGATTTATTTTATCATATCAGATCTAAAATTTTTTAGTTTAAATTCGAACTGTCTCAAATTTGTTTTTCAGTTATATTCTTTTGTTATATTCTTTTATGGCTAATGATTTTTTCAATATTAAATTTATCTTCCCCATTTTATTTAATCTTCTCCAGATTATCTGCTCCGGAAATGCCCAGACCGGGAGCCGGGGGAAGTTCAATCCGGGGACCCTGGTAGCTGATTCCTCCCTGGATTGGATCCTCAGCCAGCAGCAGAGGGGCATCAAGGTCAAGTCTGGTTATATTGCGGCGGGCTCCGGCCAGCTGGGCTGCAGCGGTAATGGCAATTTTGCTTTCCAGCATACAGCCCAGCATACACTCAATTCCTGCCGCTTCCGCCACAGAATTAATCATTAGAGCCCGGGAAAATCCTCCTGATTTCATTAACTTGATATTAAAAAGATCACAGCAGTCTTCTTTAATTAATCTGATAGCATCCCGGGGTGAAAACAGGCTTTCATCAGCCATAATCGGGGTAAGAACATTATTTTTTACATACTTCAAACCGGCAAAATCCTCCGCCGGCACGGGCTGCTCAACCAGTTCAAGATCCAGTCCCAGCTCTTCCATCTCCCTGATAATTTTAACCGCTTCTTTGGGCTGCCAGCCCTGATTGGCATCCAGCCGGATATTAATTTCGGAGCCGACAGAAAATCTAACCGTCTCAACCCTTTCCAGATCCTCAAGCAGATCATTTCCTACCTTCAATTTCAAGGTGCGAAATCCGGCCTTCACTGCCCTTCTGGCGTCCTTTTCCATCTCATCGGCTCCGGCCACACTGACTGTCATATCGGTCTGCAGCTTATTTTGATAACCCCCTAAAAACTGATAAACCGGAACTCCCAGCTGCTGACCAAAAAGATCATAAACCGCCATTTCCACCGCAGCTTTAGCATTGGTGTTGCCAGCTCCTGAATCCTGAATTAATGAGGTTATCTTTTCCAGATTCCCCGGCTCTTCTCCAAGCAGAATCGGCTTCAAGCAGTTTTCAATATAGCCACGGATTGAAGCATTGCTGTCTCCGGTAATCACTTCCGTGGGAGAACCCTCTCCCCAGCCGACCCAGTCATCATCAGAAACAATCCTTACCACCGTGTTTTTTGCCTCTTTTACTGTGTGCAGGGAGGTGCTGAAGGGTCTTTCCATGGGAATTTCCAGCTGAAATAGTTCAATATCTTTAATTTTCATAATCTGCCTCCATTCTTTTCTTAATAGCTCCTACTACATTAATAATACCTGCAGTCCATATTATAGTTATTATTATAGCCCTGGACCCAAATTCCTTTCTCAAATTGTCTAAAACCCCGACAAACAGTAAAATAAATCTTCAGTTCCATTTTTTTTTGCTGAAAACTATTCACATTTGGTTAAAAATATTATATAGTAGAGAAAGAAGGTAATCTAACAGCTGCGGAGGGGGCATCCTGAAAAGGAGCCTTACTACCGGCAGTCAGAGATTTCCTTAAAAATTAATCATCTCAAGCTTTCACCTGGATCCCGAAAGCGGGACCGGGATGAAGGGAGGATAAAATGCAAACTTTAAGTTCT
>PWHA01000181.1 GCA_003554685.1 Halanaerobiaceae bacterium | reverse complement strand
GAAGATCAAGTTGAATCTCAGAAGTTGGAATCCAAAATGGTTGAATGGGGAGATTGTAATAACTAAAGCCAGGGAGGAACGCGCTAGGGCACCGGTTACCACTCGGAATTTGTCGAAAAATGACCGCTGGTGACCTCGGAAGTTATTTAGCACTCACAGAATCGCACCCACCACAAAGCAGATTAGGCTGGTAATAAGCTAAGCCAGCTTAATCTGTTTTTTGTGGTTGATCTGAGTTTTTTGGTTTAGAATTATTTCTCCAATAATTGACTTCTCGGTTATATAATTTAAAGCTTATGGACTTTAAGTTTTCAAAAGCTCTTTGTAAAATTATCAAAGTGCCTTTGCATAATTGAACTTAAAACCCAAATTAATGAAGTTAACTGTATATTGTGATATAATAATGAACAGCAGGAATATAACTATAGAATGTGGCTTTTCTCCAAATCCATTGGTGGAAAACTTCAAATAGGTGGTTGGACCGGTTGACAGGGGGGATTGATAACATGGCAAGAAATATTAATATAGCTAATGGCGATAAATTGCAAGCCTATTTTGCTAATCGCGATAATATTACAACTGTATATATTTTTGGTTCTCATGGCACCGACCGCGAGAACTACGATAGTGATTTGGATATGGGAATATTATTTTTAAATCCCCCTGGAATACTGGATCAAATGTATCTGGAAACTGAGATAGAGGAAATTGTGGAGCGAGAAGTAGATATTGTTTCTTTAAATAAATGCAATATACTGCTTAAACATAGGATAATTAGTAAGGGAGAGAAGATTTTCGAGCGTGATGAAATAAAGACAGCTGATTTTATTGAGCATGTACTAAAAAATTATTTTGATTTTGGCATGAAATTAAAGCGCTTTAAAGAAGATTTCAGAGAGGGCATGAAGAAGGAGAATTAACCATGAATGTAGATCGGGAGAGAATTGAGAGTAAAATCATGCATATTAAGAGCAGTTTAAAGAAACTGCGTAAGTTTCAGGAAATTTTCACTCGATATTTATCGCAGAAGTAATAGCAAAGGTTTCGGGCTACCTCATAAATGTAAATACATCGCAAAATTTTACTTTCCCTATGCAGGATTTTTAGAAATTAAGTAGAATATAATTATTATCTGTTTAAATTTATGTTTAAATTTATGTTTAAAATTAGCTGTATTCTTATAGCTCTATCCTTAAATTAACCATACTGATTTCTCGAGTTCCCATCTTGGTGATTTAGTTTTGTGGTAAATAATACCACTATTTGTGGTGAATGTCTTACCGCTAAGCTAAATCCTAATGATGGGGTTTTGTAGCTAAAATATAAATTGGTCTTTATTTATCTTAGAAGGTGAGGTGATTGACTGCTATTTTGAGAGAGCAATTCAATATCTGAAAAAATCAATAACCCAAAAAATTCAATACCTGAAAAATCAAAAACAGAGAGGAAAATTGCCATGAAATCAAAAAATCACCGTATAGTTGGAATTCTTATTTTACTGCTGACCCTGACAATTACCCTGGTGGCCTGTGATCTGGGCACCGATCCCGCTGACCCGGACCCCGAATTTTATAATCTAAGTGGCACAGTAACGATTGACGGGGGAGAGGCAACTCTGGCCGATGTCGGTATCGAGGTAAATGGTGATGAGACTAGTGTAGATGCGAGTGACGGCAGCTGGTCAGTCGAAAATATGGAAGCAGGCACAGTAAGTATTAAACCCATCATTGCTGAAGAGTATGCCGATGATTATAAATGGGCAGTGGCTAATGATTATGAGCTCATCGACGGCTCGGTGCAGATTGATTTAACTTCCGACCTCGATGACCTGGATTTCACTGCTTTCTATGAAGAAGACTTGATTGCCATTATCTTCGGCCCGGTGGAAAATAAAGCTGAAGAGCCTATTCAGGGAGCCATCGTCACCCTGACTTCTAACCCCGTCTTTACAGCAGAAACCGATGAAGAGGGGCGGGCTGCGATGGAGGTGAAGGCTGGCCTTTATGACTGGGAAGTTAGAGCAGAGGGATATGTTACTCAATCGGGCTCTGATTTTGAGGTGACAGAAGGTATGGCCGGTGAAACCATCAAACCTGTTGATTTTACCCCCATGGCAGAGAAGGAGTTGATGGTTGAGGCCGTTACGGCAATTGATGCCTTGACCGTTGAAGTAGAATATAGCCAGAAGGTCAATGAAAGAGCTGGCTTAACAGGGAGCTATACAATAAAAAATATTGATGAATTTATCACCCTGGACATTGATAATGTAGATCTGGATGCTACAAATAAAGTTGCCACTATAACTTTAGATTCTGACACCCCTTTAATTAGTGATGAGGAACATCGCATTGAATTTAGCAATATTCAAAATATTGCCGATGAAACAGTAGACCTCGATGACTTTTATTTCACACCTGATTTTCCCGCTTTTCCCCGGATTGATGAAGAGAATATCATAATTCTGGAGGAAGGAGACGAAGGTGTTTTTGATATATTGCTGCCAGAAAGTGTATTTGATGATGGCCTTGCTGGAGATACCGCTCAAATCAGTTTAGAAGATGCAGATGAGACCAGCCTGGGTATTGCTAGTGTTGATTATACTGAGCCAACTGAGCAGCAGCCAGGAAGTTATCGTGTTGTTCTAGATGGTGTTGATGGAGAAGAGCTTACTGCAGGAGAAGTTTATAAACTAACTATCAAGGAAAATAATCTGAAAGATATATATTTTAATCAAAATGCTGAAATTGAGATCACCTTTACCGCCACAGAGCCTGAAATCTTAACTGCTGAATTAACCTCAGCTACTCTTGCAGTAGCGGATAATGGCGAAGATATCATAGCAACACTTTATTTTTCCGAAAATGTCGTATTAGCTGACACCGATGACTTTGAGGTTATATTAGAATATGAAGGGGTAGCTAATTCCTGGGAAGTAACCTATGATACTGAAATAATTAAGGCAAGTGAAATAGAGGTAGTCTTCGATGAAGTAGAAGATGGCGATTTACTGGCAGAAGAGAGGTATCGACTATCGCTGGTAAATACGGACAATGAATTAAAAACGGAATTCTATGAAACAGTCGTGGAAAGTGCAGAAATTGAGGTGGCGGGCGTTGACACAGTACCAGCTGTCATTGAGTCTGTGATAATTAATTCCGCTAAAGAAATACTAATAAAATTCGATAAAGATATTGAACTGAAAGATGCCTATAATTTCAACGTTAATGGTAAAACTGTTGCCAATGGAACTGATACTACAGCCAGTGTTGAAGGGAAAACCCTGACCATTACTGCCACAGAAGATGACTGGCTTTATACTTTTCCCCAGGATACAAATGATTCAATGGTAATAAGTGGCACCGACGGAGTTCTTGCTATAACTTCAGGCTGGGCCTTTGACTTTAACGTCTCGGCGGAAGAGATACACTGGGTTGATACAGAAGCAGAAGTTGAGGAAGAGGCTAAAATTATAACTGTAAATGCCAGGCCAGAGGTGGTAGAAGGCAGTTATGAAAATGATTCTGACTCTGCCACAATAACCCTGACCTTTTCTGAAGATGTAGAGGCTGAAGGAGATCAGGTTGAAGTATTGGTGAATGGAGAACAGGCTGACTTAACTGATCTTGATGGAGGAAATAATGTAGGAACCATCGATGTAAGCGATATTTCTGCTGAAGCAGGTGAATATAATATAAGAATATTTAGTGGTGAAATTAAATCAGCTAATACTGACTTCACTGTTGCTGGAATAACCTACTCAGTTTCCGAATCCGAATAACTTCTCCGCTTGAACGTATTCATATAATCTTCTCTGACGACCCAGCCTCGCATCTTTTACCCCGGGCTCGTTCTGACTCGTTCTGGTGGGTTAATTAAGAACGAGTCCGGGTCAACCCAATTAACCCCCGAATCACTTTCATTAACCCATGGTTCATTGCATTCGAAACAAACAATGCATATGTGTCCTGAAAAAAGAATATGAACCCAGTATCAACCCCCTCCCCCTCATACAAAAAAATCGATTCCAGATAACATTGAACATTTCCTCCTAATATGCTATAATTTCTACAAATAAATAAAATTAGTTTAAATTTCCTTAGAAGAAAATTTTAAATGGGCTCAAATCCACTAAAAATGTGTATAAATGGGCTCAAATCAGCGGGTCTACATACTTAGAGGGGTGAGTTTTGCAAAGTGAATTTAAAAAAGATGTTCAAGCAGGAAAAATGGCGCCTCAAAGCTATCTTATTGCTGGCCTTTGTGGTGACCATAATTCCTTTGATAGTTTATCTAAGAGAAATACCACTGAATGAGACTCTGGCAAATTACTGGACCGATGAAGTAAATACAGACTTCTTCTCTTTTTATAAAATGTTTCTCCTTCTTATGGCCAGTTTTTTCCTGGCAATTGCTTTCCTGGCCTATAGCTCCAAAAACGGGCTTAAAAAGACCTATTACTACCTGCCCATAGGAGTCTATAGTTTTTTTGCTATAATATCCTCATTATTATCGTCATACACAGATGCTGCCCTGCTGGGTTTTCCAGATAGATATGAAGGCCTCTTAGTTTTACTGGCTTATATGCTCTTAGTGGTGGTGGCCATCAACGTGGTCCGGGATAAAAAGTCCGTCAAGCTCATTTTAGGAGGACTTTTAATCTCAGCGACGGTCTTAGGAATCCACGGGGTTTTACAATTCATCGGCTGGGACTTTTTCCAAACAGAACTCGGTTCCCGGCTTATTTTACCCTCAGCCTATCATGACCTGGTTGGGGAGTTAGAGTTTCAATTTGGCGAAAACAGAACATACAGCACCATGTTCAACCCCAACTATGTCGGCAGCTACGGGGCCATGCTGGTGAGCCTGACTCTGGGTATTTATCTTACCAGCGCCAAAAAGAAGTTTTCCTATCTGATGGGAGCACTGACCGTTCTTTTGTTTGCCTATTTGATAGGCTCGCAGTCTAGAGCAGGCATGGTGGGTTTCATAGCGGGTCTAGCCATATTAGCGCTATTTCTCCGCAACCCTCTCCGAAATAACTGGAAGAAAGCCGCCATTATAGCTGTCGCTTTCGTAATAATCTTTACCAGCATGGAGGCCTATTCTATAGATGATATTCTCAGTGAGATTATCACCCCTGAGACAGAGGAGGGCCTGGTCGAGGAAACCCATGATGTGCCAGATGTTGTCGATATCAGGGGTGATGGCAATCACCTGGCGATAGAGACCGAGGAAGTTGAAATTAACATGGTTCTGGAAGGCACTGATCTATCCTTCTTTGATGAAGACGGCGAGGATCTAATCATCAATTTCAATGAGGAAGAGGGAGAGATCACCTTTTTAGAAGAGGCCTATCAGGACCACAGCTTTATTTTGGATTTTGAGCAGAATCTCATTAACTGGATTTATGATGATAGGAATGCAGTTTTTCATCTCACTGAAGATCAGTTCTATATGCTGGGCATGAACAATAATGCCTATGAAGTATCAGAGGTTGAAAGCTGGGGCTTTGAAGGCCGAGAAGAAATGGGCTCTTCCAGGGGTTATATCTGGTCCAGATCACTGCCTCTATTATCTGACACCATCGTAACAGGCCATGGAGCTGATACCTATGCCATGTATTTCCCTCAGGAGGATGTAGTGGGTAAATTTATGCATCTAGGTTCCAGCCATCGGATTGTCGATAAGCCCCATAATCTCTTTCTGCAGCAGGCTATCAATACCGGTATAATCTCCCTCTTAGCTCTGCTGGTGCTCTGGGGAGGCTATCTTTTAGAGGGCTTCAAACTTTATTTCAAAAGTGATTTTGAAAGCTGGCAGGCCAAAATAGGAGTAGCGGTAATGGCGGCCGTAACTGCCTATCTCGTTACCGGCATCTTCAATGATAGTGTGGTTTCAGTGGCCCCGGTCTTCTGGGTCCTTTTAGGAACCGGCATTGGCATAAACTTATTGGCCAGAAAAGCTGTAAATTAGGGCGAAATTATGGTATAATTAACTTTGACTTTAAAACCTGGAGGTATATAATAAGGATGGAAGAGCTCATCGAACAAATTTATACCAGAAAGAAACTGCGAATAGTCGATATTGTGCTGCTTAATCTATGCCTGATAATAGCTTTTCTGCTGCGCTTTGAGGGGGCCTGGTTAAATTACTTTCACTTTAGTTATCTGCCGGTCCTAACTCTGCTTGGGGCAGCGGTTTTTTCCCTGTCCAATCTCTATGACCGGATGTGGCAGTATGCCAGCATTGGTGAGCTTTTTTCCATTGTTAAGACAGCCCTAATAATCAACCTCCTCTTTATGACCTATAGTTATTTCTGGCAGGTAGTTCTGCCCCGCAGCATTCCTCCTATTAACACTATCCTGTTAATTTTTGCCCTCGGTGGAATGCGCTTTAGTTTTCGCCTGCTCACCGATTACTTGGAGCAGAAAAGTCAGAAGAAGAAACCTGCTAAACATGTGCTGGTAGTGGGCGCAGGTGATGTGGGTGAGATGATAATAAGAGAGCTCAATCGCCATCCTGAACTCAATAAAAAAGTAGTGGGTTTAATAGATGATGATCCAGCCAAGCAAAATCTGCAGATACATGGGGTGGAAGTTGTTGGCAGTCGCGAGGAACTGCCTCAGTTGATAAAAGAGTACGGAGCTAAAGAGGTTATTATAGCTATACCTTCTGCTCCTGGTACGGTGATTAAGGATATTTATCAGCGGGCCAGCAAGCAGAATGTCAAGATAAAGACAGTACCGGGCATGTATGAGCTTTTAAATGGCGATATCGATTTAAGCCAGCTGCGTGAGGTTAGAGTTGAGGACCTCCTGCGCCGGGATGCTGTCGACCTGGATATCGATAGCATCTGCTCTTATCTGGCCGGTAAGACAGTCTTAGTTACCGGTGGCGGTGGCTCTATAGGTTCTGAGCTCTGCCGTCAGATAGCTGAATATAATCCCCGCAAGATTATTGCTCTGGATAGCTATGAAAACACCACTTATATGCTGCAGCGGGAGATGGCCAAACATAACCCCGGAGTGGATATTTATCCGGTGATTGGCAGTGTTCGCGATGAAGGATTTATGCAGGAGGTGTTAGAGGAATTTGCTCCTGAGGTGGTCTTTCATGCCGCCGCCTATAAACATGTACCCCTGATGGAACATAACCCGGCTGAAGCGGTGAAGAATAATATTTTCGGCACCCGGATAACGGCTCAGCAGGCAGCAGCTCAGGGTGTGGACCGCTTTGTCTTAATCTCCACTGATAAAGCTGTCAACCCCTCAAATGTCATGGGGGCCAGCAAAAGAACTGCCGAGATGGTGATTCAAAAGCTCGATGCCGAGGAGGAGACTGACTTCATGGCTGTCCGTTTTGGTAATGTCCTGGGCAGTGCCGGCAGTGTGGTGCCGCTCTTTAAGCGCCAGATAGAAGAAGGTGGACCGGTCACTGTTACCCACCGTGAGGTACGCCGCTATTTTATGACTATTCCTGAAGCAGTCCAGTTGGTCCTGCAGGCCGGTGCTCAGGGTGACGGCGGGGAGGTATTTCTCCTGGACATGGGGGAGCCAGTCAGGATTATCGATTTAGCCCGGGATTTAATCAGTCTTTCCGGTTATCGGCCGGAAAAGGATATTGAGATAAAAATTACCGGTCTTAGGCCTGGTGAGAAGTTAGTAGAGGAGATGTTGACTGACCGGGAGAGTAATAGAGCTACCGAGCATGAGCGCATCTTTATTAGCACCATGGAGGAAAATATTCCTGAAGATTTAACCAAACGGCTGGCTGAGCTGGCTGAATCTGCCACCTACAGCCAGGAGGAAAAGATAGTTAAGTTATTGGAGGAGATTGTTCCTGGTTATCGTCCCAAGGAAGGGCGGCGCCATGCCGGGTTGGATTTTTATCATGCTCCGGCAGCAAAAGGCACACCTGGCTCTAAGAGCAGAGGTGACCGGACTGAGTCGGGGTCACAGAAATCAGCTTCACCGGCAGAGAGAGAGGCTCCGCCACCTTCGCCAGACCCAACTGCTGTTCCCGGTGATTTAGAGGAATGGCAGCGTCAGAACAGGGCCAGGCGCAAGCAGGAAAAGACGGCCAAACCTGATCTTACTGTTCTAGAGGGCGAAGGAGAGAAAGGTAAATAGTGAAGCAGGAAAGTGAGGTCAGCAGCCATGAAGGATCTAGAACAGGATGCTAAAAAACTAATATCGCTCTTCAATCGCCGTGAGAGATGGCAGATTGTGGGGATATTATTCCTTATTCTCTTAATGGCCTTATCTCAGACCATCGGGGTGGTATCGGTACTGCCCTTTATGGACCTTCTGATGAACCCGGAGCTGGTGCAGGAGCAGCAGATTTTAAACCGGATTTATAACTGGCTGGGTTTTACTGATACCCTGACTTTTCTCTATTTTGCCGGTATTGCTATGTTTTTGCTTATTTTAATAACCAACGGCATCTCCATTCTGGCTACCTGGGCCAAACATAAATTTATCTGGCGCAAGAGCCATCATCTCTCGCTGCGTCTTCTTAGACGCTATACCTACAGTGATTATACTTTCTTTCTCCAGAGAAATAGCTCTGATTTGAGCAAAAATATTTTGCAGGAGGTTAAAGAGCTTACCAGGTATGTCCTGCAGTATGGAGCCGACCTTATAACCAATAGTTTGATTGGAATTTTAATCATTATTTCCATGCTGGTGGTCAACCCGGTTATTACTTTCTTTGCCTTATTGCTTATGGGCGGAATTTACGGCGGTTTATATTATTTTATCCGTCTTAAGCTTAAGCAAAAGGGCGATGAGCGGCTGGAGGCCAATCGGTACCGCTATAAATATGTCAATGAAATTTTTAATGGCATCAAAGATGTCAAGGTCAATGACCGGGAGGATTATTTTATCGATAAATTCCGGGAAAACTCCCGCCTTCTCACTGACAACAGAGCCTACAAGAAAGTAGTAGGCAGCATACCCACCTATGCTCTGGAGGCTTTAATCTTTGGGGGTATTTTAGTTCTCTCCCTCTATTTCATGCAGCAGCAGGGAGCTATTGATAATGTGATTCCT
The DNA here is from genome assembly GCA_003554685.1 of Halanaerobiaceae bacterium. Lineage (GTDB taxonomy): Bacteria > Bacillota > Halanaerobiia > Halanaerobiales > Halarsenatibacteraceae > T1SED10-84. Next base: position 1,186 of record PWHA01000181.1, on the reverse strand, counting down.
CTCTTGAGTTTTTATGCCTTTGCGGCCTATCGTTTAAGACCGGCTTTCAACAAAGTTTTTAAGGCTATGACCAAAATAAGGTTTAATAAAGCGGTCCTGGATATGCTTTTTAAGGAATTTACCGGGCAGGATAATTTAACAGAGACAGGTAATTATCTAAATTATGGCGAAAGTGACGTTAATTCAGCGTCTGATGATGAAAGTGAGCATAGCGCTTCTGGTGCCAGGAATATTAAGGATAAAGAAGAGATTACTTTAAAGGAAAATTTAACTTTAGATAGAGTTACTTTTTATTACCCCGGGGAGAATAAACCGGCTCTCCGCGATGTCAGTCTCAAGATAGAGAAGGGAGAATCAGTAGGCATCGTTGGTCGTACTGGAGCTGGCAAGACGACTTTAGTAGATGTTATATTAGGCCTTTTAAAACCCCAGTTAGGCGAGGTCTTAGTAGATGGTGTGGCCCTTAGAGCTGAAAATATTAAATCCTGGCAGCAGAAACTGGGTTATGTACCTCAGGAGATTTTTATTAGCGATGATACTATCAGGAGAAACATTGCCTTTGGTGTAGCCGATAGTGAAATAGATATGGAGCGAGTTAAAAGTGCGGCCGCTATTGCCAATATTGATACTTTTATTGAAGATAACTTAGATAGAGGTTATGATACTGTGTTAGGAGAGCGGGGAGTTAATTTTAGCGGTGGTCAGAGGCAGCGGATAGGTCTGGCCCGAGCCCTTTATTTTGACCCCGAGATATTAGTCTTAGATGAGGCCACTAATTCTCTCGATAACCAGACCCAGCAGATGATAGTGGAATCCCTGCAGGAAATAACTAAGGTTAAGACTTTAATCACCATTGCCCACCGGCTAAAGACTGTGGAAAGATGTGATAAGCTTTATATGCTGGCTGAGGGAGAGATAGCTGCTGCAGGAAGTTATCAGGAGTTAATACAGGAGAATCTTTCCTTTCGCACCATGGCCGAAGCCAGCAGCGGTGGACAGTAATATGAGGTGGCCCAGGTGAAGTTTGCCATGATACCGCTGGATAAGATCCGGATTCCGCCCCTACAGACCCGGGAGAAATTCAATGAAGAAGCCCTTAAGAACCTGGCCGACTCCATGGAGGAGGTGGGCCAGCTGCAGCCGGTGATTGTGGTGCCAGCGCCGGAATCCATCACAGCTGAAGGCG
>PWHA01000018.1 GCA_003554685.1 Halanaerobiaceae bacterium | reverse complement strand
ATACCCTTGTCTGTGCCGATTCCGCTGGCCTTCAGCTTGAGCATCATCGGGACAATGACGGCGGGAGAAGCAGCACAGATGATCCAGCCTAATATTCCGGCGGTTATCCAGTCCCAGCCCAAGAGATAGCGGGCTACCAGGGTGATAACCGCTGTTTCAATTACTGCCGGGATGAAACCCAGGCGGATGGCCACGGTTCCTTCCTGCTTTAATTTTTCCCGGTCCAGACCCAGCCCGGCTTTGAAGAGGATGATCAGCAGCACCAGCAGGCGGATTTCTTCGCTAATTATGAGGATTTCTTCGGGAATAATCCCCAAAAAATAGGGGCCGATCAGGATCCCAGCAAGCAGCATTCCGATTAGTTCGGGCAGTTTAAGCCTGCCGGCTATTTTGCCGAAAATGTAGCCTGCAATCAGTATGATTAAGATTCCTTCAATCAAGGTGTGTTTCCTCCCTGGAATATTTTTCGGTTTCGCTAACAATGTGTGATAACATGATGCTGATAAGACGGTAAGGATAATATGATCTTGACAACAGGATGCGATAATATGGTGTCGATAAGACGATGATGATAACGTGATGTTGATAAGAAGATGGCGATGACAAAATGTTGATAAGATAATGCCGATAACACTATTTCAATAGACGATGCCGATAAAAATAAAAAACTCCCATTAATGGCAGAAGAACAGCGGGCCATTAACAGGAGTCATCAGACAGTTAACATCTATCATCGGGCAGTTAACTGTCGGTTTAGAAGGCGAACCCCTTCGCCTGATTAAATTTTTGGATTGTTGGATTTTTTGAGTGTTATTACGTATCTTGTTTGATTTTATTGAAATGTCTTGAATTGCTGAACTTGTTTAACTTGCTGAACTAGCTGAATTTGATGAGAGACGGGTGTTGAGAAATTAGCCAGTCCAGGAATTAACTGTGTTTAGACGGGATTTAGATAAATAATGCGAGAAAAAATGTGAAAATATGTGGAAATAATAGATAGTGAAAGGGATTTGAAATATATTCTACATAATTATGTTTTTATATAATTATGCTTTCGAAAGCAATTATACTATAGTAATGGAATTGAGTCAAGAATGAAGTTGATGCGACAATGTCAAGTTACTGTAGGTTGAAAGATAAAAATGGCTTTTCTTTAATTTGTCAAGTAGGCGGGGTCTCCCACCCCAACCCCTCCAGAGAACCGCACGTGACCTATTTAGGCATACAGCTCTTCACTTAAGCATTCACAATTTTTTAAGCTGCTATCCCTGCTAGTTGCGTTACCAGACATAATCTATTTCTGAGAGTAGTGCATGTTTCCCCTTTGGGGTTGCTATTGTGTAACCCCCTTCCCTCTGAAGGAATTACCCGCTTCTTCAGTACTATGCAGTTATCCGACTCCCTGCGATATTTAGGTGCTCTTACTTTGTTATCGCTCGATACACCCTATCTCTCTACATAGAAACAAGGCCTCCCAAATTACCATATCATGACTGTGTGATACATGCGATGGTCTCAGACCCTGGGGTGTTGCTGGAAGCTTGCTTGGCGCTTCCAGCAATTTTGCCTTCCACTACCAAAAAAACATCGGCCAGACCCATTTAAAATTATTTCGAGGGTCAATCCCTTCAACTTTTAGCTTACCACCTGCATCCTTGCTGCTTACGCTTAACATTCATAATTTCTGATAAATGTCCAAAACTCGTTGTAAGCAGCCGGCTCAGCCCTACTCAGCCAGGGTTCCCACCTACTATATGATATGACCTTATCTTTGCGCACTTAGTTTAAAATTTTTTGCGGAGCTGGGGTTGACTAATAATAATAGGTTAGTTATAATCATATATAGGTAAAATACACATATAGTAAAAATTCACATTAAACGAGGTGATAGGTGATGTGTTCCGACGATGGATGTTGCTGTGGAGATTCCCATGGCAGAATACAGCGTTTTATTGAACCATGTCTTCTCTTACTGCTTGCTCAGAAACCGACACATGGCTATGATTTGATCGATAAATTAAGTTTATTTGGTTTTGATGGGATTGATCCAGGTACTATCTACCGCTATCTGCGCGAGATGGAGAAAAATCAATTGGTCACTTCGGAGTGGATAACAGAAGGGAAAGGCCCGGCAAAAAGAAAATATGAGCTGACAGGCGAAGGTAAAGAATATCTTTTGAGCTGGCAGACAGTGATCAAAAAGAATCGAGAGATACTGAATATATTTTTGCAGGAGCTTGAGGAATTGAACTTTGATTGACTCTGATAATTAATATTTCTTCAAATTATATTCAGGAGAGGAGGTGAAAATTATGTGCTGCGGCGGACATGCCTATCCCGCTCATGGCCATAACCCCAACCCTCATTCCCACTTAGTAGGCTGGAGTTGTGATTGTAGTTTACCCGAACATCATGGACATTCTTATCATAGTCATCATCATCCAGTCCATAGAACTCACGGACATCATTCTCATCATGGCGGCTGTTGTTGCTGTAAATGCGGATGTGAGGAAGAAACCGGTGAATGTGAAGGGTATGAGGACTGGGAGGAGATGGATAAAGAAGAAGCTTTAACCAGACTGGAAGATTATTTCCTGGAACTTAAAGATGAACTAGAGATGATAGAAAAGCATCTGGAAAGTTTGAAGCAGTGATATGACTTAAAACGTATTAATTAACGAGAAATTTGCTGCAGGAAAGTTAATTTTCCTGCAGTTCTTTCCATTGAATTTATTTATCTGGGGGGTTAGAAAAATTTATGGAACATGCTATAAAAATAAATAATTTGCATAAAAAATTTGGCAATATCAAAGCTGTAAACGGGATAAATTTTACAGTTCAGAAAGGAGAAATATTCGGGTTTTTAGGGCCAAATGGAGCTGGTAAGACAACCACAGCTAGAATGATTACCGGAGTTTTAAAGCCTGACCTGGGGGAAATAGATCTGGCGGGATATAATTTGCAGGAAAATTTTGTAGAAGCCAGGCTAGAAATTGGCGTGGTGCCAGAAGCTGCCAATGCCTATCAGGAATTGACTGCCCTGGAAAATATAAAATTCATGGCCAAGATGTACGGTTTAAGCGGTGAAAATATAAATGAAAAAGCGAAAGAACTGTTGAAAAGATTGGGCCTGGAAAAAAGGATAAAGGATAAAGTTAAAGAATATTCAAAGGGAATGACTCAACGGGTTATACTTGGAATGGCACTGATCAATGATCCTGAAATTCTTTTTCTGGATGAACCCACCCGGGGCCTCGATGTGCAGAGCACCAGAATTATGCATGAAATCATTCAGGATTTAAATGATAAAGACAGCACTATTTTTCTCACCACTCATAATATCCAGGAAGCCAATCAGCTATGCCATAGAATAGCAATAATAAATAAAGGGAGAATTGCTGCAATAGATACTCCCGAAAATTTAAAGGACACTTTCAAAGAACTGCAGACCGTTGAACTCTGTCTGGAAGATGGAGATTACCCGCTTCCCGAAGAATTTAAGTATATTTCTCAGGCTGCCAGAGCAGGGAATAAAATGAGGTATTATACAGGCAACCCTGACAGGGCAGTTAAAGAGCTGATCAATAAAATAGAAAATAGAAAAATAGTGGGACTAAATATTCTAGAACCAAACCTGGAAGATGTTTTTGTGGAATTAACTGGAGGTAAATTAAAAAATGAAAATTAGCAAAATAAATCTCTTTGTGCAGCAGCTAACGGCCGTCTCCTGGAAAAATATTAAAATATACTATAGTGAAAGCCCTGTCCTCATCTTTGGAGTGCTATTTCCTTTCTGTCTATTTTTTGCTTTTGCTCTGGGAAGAGATCTGAGCTATCTAGAACTTTTACCCGGACTGCTAGGAATTACCTTCTTTTTTGCGGGATCAGCTGTGGGGCCATTTATTACTCCCTGGGAAACAAGAACTGGAACATTGGAAAGGCTACTAGCTTTGCCGATGCCAAGATGGATTATGGTAATTGGCGATATTTTAGCAGGGTTTTTCTTTTCTTTGTTTTTGGCGGTAATAATTATACTATTTGCCTATATATTTCTGGGAGTTAAAGTAATTAGCATTGCTTTGCTGGTATTAACCTCGTTGATAGCATCGTTGCTTTTTGCCGGTCTGGGTAGCGCTTTCGCCGCTCTTCCGACTGATAAACCATCCAATGTTATGATGCTGGCAAATTCCATAAGGCTGCCTGTTATTTTCATCAGCGGAATTTTTGTGCCGCTAGCAGAACTGCCTTTCTGGGGGAGAATTTTGAGCTATATATCTCCTGTTACCTATGCTGTAGAAATGTTAAGGGCGGCTTACGCAGGAAATAATTATCTTTCCCCTTTAGCAGCAGGAGCAATTCTGACAGGATTTATGATACTTGTTGTGGGGGGAGCAATTCTATTTCACCGTCGCACTCTAACCAGACGAATATAACTGGAGATGACAAATGTTCACATCTCTGGGTGGTTTCTCCATGTGTCATGGAGCCGGAGGGCTGGCCGAACAGTACCGCTTTGGAGCCAGCACCGGAGGATCCAATCTCATTTCCGGCAACATTCTGTTTATCCTGGTCCAGTAGTAAAAATTGTGATGTAGATAACGGGGATGATGTGAGATGAAATTTTGGTCCTGGCTGTTAAACTATTTTCTGCAGTTGCCAGTCCGGGGGCTGCTCAAGTTTTTCTCAGTTTAGAAATTTCTTTTTCCGGAAGACCAGTCCGATAGGTTAAAATAATTGTGAGCCCTGGTATAACTAAGTATGGATTTGTGTGACAAAAATTTGTCAGGCTTTTAAGAAAGGAGTGTTTATCTTTGGGGGAACGGAAAAGCAAGCTGCTGTTTAACATAATATCACCTATTTACGGATTGTTTTATAAAAGACAAAAAAGACGTTATCGTGGAGTTATTGATAGTGTTAAGGGTGAAATTGATATAAATCAATATAGAACCGCCGTTGATATTGGTTGTGGGACCGGGGCATTATGTTCAGTATTGAATGAAAAAGGAATGAAAGTAACTGGTATTGATATAGCTAAGTATATGCTGAAAGTGGCCAGGAGCAAATCAGAAAATAAGAGCATAAATTTTGTTCAAACCAATGTGCTTGAAGGTTTGCCATTTGATGATAACAGTTTTCATATTGCCTTTGCATCTTATGTGGCTCATGGTTTAAAGGTTGAGGAAAGAAAAAGAGTATATGCAGAGATGAGTCGCGTGGCTGAGAAATGGGTCATTATACATGATTATAATGATAAAAGATCGTTGTTAACTTCTTTGATAGAATGGTTAGAAGGTGGGGATTATTTTAATTTTATTGAAAATCCTGAATCGGAAATGGAGGACTGCGTTACAGAAATGAAATCTTGTTTTTCTCAAGTAGAAGTAATTAATGTGGGTAGGAAAGCAAATTGGTATATTTGCAAACCAAAGAGATAATCATGAATAATAGGAAGGATTTTATGAGGAGGAATAAAAAAGACAAAAGAATAGGCATTGTTGTGTTTATCTGTGGTGTGATTTTAATAACACTGGTTTCTCAAATATTATTTTCTCAGTTTTTAAGTGCGGTTACTGAAATGCAAGAACCATCTGCAGAAAGTTATAGGATGCAGACTGTATCTACAACAATCAACTATATATATCCTGTTTTAAATGATTTGACTTTGGTTATGGGAATAGGCCTTTTAATTTTATCGATTCCAGTTTATAGAGGAAATTTATTCGGGAAAACTCTTGCGCTTGGCGGGTTAGCGGTTATCTCTATTATTGGGGCATTTATTATTGAAACAGCCCCTTATATTTCCAATCAACTCATACAAAATGGAATTCTGATATTATTATTTGGATTATTATCATCATTGATCATCCTATTAAATCTGTATTCTTCCGAAAAATATAAGCTTTTAAAAATAGTATTGTTTATTATGATTATTATTAGTGCTGGAGGAAATCTATTTGGCACATATGAGGCTTTTTTAGAAATGCAGACTCTTTTGAGCATTCCTGAAGAGATTAACTTAAATAATTTTACAGGAATGTATAGTAATTTCTTCGGGGTAATTTTAACAGCTGTAGGCATTCCTTATTTAGCTGCTTTTACAAAAAAAGGATTTTGGATTATTTCTTTTGCACTGTTAATAATGAGTATCAGCTCACTAAATATCTGGATTAATGACTTTAGCCATCCTCATATGATTTTATATTTGCCAGTTGCAATTTTACCAGCGATCACTTTAGCGATACTAATTTTCCTAAAAAGAAAAGGCTCATATTCTTAAATGATGTTTATAGTCGTAAAATAAAAAGTGAACTGCTGATGGAGATAAATCAAGTGTGAGAAATGTCATATTATTTTGGAATTATTAATGATAAAATTTAACTGCAGACCAATTAAACAGAACAGAGTATAATTAAAATTTGAAAGGAGAAATCATCATGAAAACTTTTGATCTTCTTTCTCGAGAAATTGGTGAAGAAAGAGCGGAAGTTTTTTATACTTCCGAAAAAGAAGAATTTAGTGCCCGCATTATTCAGCTGGATAAGGATGAGGAAATACCTCCCTGTGATATGGAAGCTTATGTAATTTTTGTGGTAATGAAAGGTGGAGTCGAGGTGTCAGCTGATGGGGAGCAGGCTTTTCTGAGCCGGGGTGAAAGTATTATTTCGCCTCCAGCTACCATGTCAATGCAGGCTAAGGAGTATTCCAGAGTGCTGGGGGTTCAGGTGAGCCCGAAAATGATATAGTGGATATAATAGAAGGTAGAGAAAAATCCGATATTGTAGAGTGTCAACCGGTAAAAGATCTCAATTCCCTCTCTTTTCCTGATTACTCACTTTTACAGACTCCTACTGAAGCAGCCAATGTACTAACTACTCGAGGTTGCCCTCACAGTTGTAGTTTTTGCACCTCGGAATATGTCAGCTTCTGAATTGGAAGATGAGTTTGTTAACGCCATTAAGATTTTTTATGCCATTAAAAGATCACTAAAAACTTTAAAAACTACGGTCTGGATTCAGGGCTGCGAAAATTGGTGTTGTCTCTGCTGGCTAAATTTGCCGGGCTTCTATACAGCAAAAGAAATAGATATTATACTCTCCCTGATTTTTATGAAACTAAAGAGCAATAATATTGTGCGAAAGGGAGAAAGAATCAACAGGGTTTAACCTGTATGCCCAGCACACGTGAGTTTTCTTTGGCTTGCATGGACATTGTGGCTGGTTGAGATATCAAGCATTCTCCTTCGCTTAAAACAGTTTTTAACAGAGAATAAGTTTGCATAATTATCATCCTTTCTCAGAGGGATACATTTTATCAGTCAAAAATTCGATACTGATTACAGCAGCAAATGTCAGTAGAACTCGATAGATGGAAAACTGCAGACCCAGAAATTGAATTTCTACTCCTATTTGCGATATTTTCAGCGAAGTCCAGGTTCCCAAAAATACTACAACATTTAAATTCTAGCGCCTTTTCTAATCATTTCACCGACTATGGGAAAAGCTATAAACATTGGGTCGGCGGGAAGTGTTCCTAAAGACATAGAAATTAGTATTCCCGTAATTCCCGAACCCTCTCCCAGATACTTCTTGATCTTGGCACGGGGAATCCAAACATCAGCCAGCCCCATTAGAATTAGCACCGGAGGGAAAATAGCCAGCACTTCCAGACTATAATCTTTCATAATTGCGAAACTTATATCGCTTTCCTCGGGCAAAAATATTCTGAGCAAACCCAGGATGATAACGGTGATAAAAATAAAGCCAATCAGTTTTTTTTAGACTGCTGCTTGGTTTTTTCTGTTTCATATAATCTCTTTTTTCAGATGGAGATGAAATTCACCTTTACATAAGGATTCCTATGATTATTGTAATTATAACTGCAGCAAAAAAAGCAAGAAAATTACGCCAGAAGGTGATTTTTTTGCCCATCTCCTTCAATTCCAAAGGTAAAGTGACAAAACCAACCATGGTTAAAGTGGTCAAAAAAGCAACTATGGTGGTATAGGAAGCCCCGGATTCAATTAGTGATCCTGCCAGGGGCAAAGCAACCAGGTTGGGTATTATGCTGATGGTACCAATCAGAGCAGCAGCACCTACCTGGTAGATGGTCATTTCTCCGCCCAGATACTGCTCAATTAACTGGGGTGGAACAAAGCTTAAAATCACACCGATTAAAACTATGATTCCAATCATCCAGGGAGCTAAATATATTCCTTTCATGTAAGCTATCTTAACAGTTTTTTTGTACACCGGGTTGATTTAGAAATTGAATATACCAGAATTCCAGGGTTATCAGATTAATTGTTATTGCAACTGTCAAGTTAACACCCCTAATGAGGAAGATAGGATTATATAATCATTAAAAGCATCTAATCGCTATATATGGAAAGAGAAAAATAGAAAATTGGACTTGTATTTACAGGATAGAAATTCTTTTGTGCTTAATATAATTTCATTTGTGCTTAATATAATTTTATTTCAAGGGGGGGATTTACTATTAAAAGGGCTTTAAGATCATTGTTTTTGGGGTTCTTTATCAGGCTGGTCATTATTTATCCGCCACTGCTGGAAAGCTGGCTGTTCAAAAAGATGTTGAAACTTCCCTTTCAATTTCTGGCAGGCAGAATTGATTTTGATGAAATTATTGAAGGGGAGGAAAATTATTTAATGCCTTTAAAACAGGGTGTTAAATTATACAGGGAAACTGCTGACTTCTATCCGGATAGGATTCTTGACCTGGGCACAGGAACAGGTGCTGCTGCTTTGTATTTAGCAGAAACTTTTTCCCGTTCTAATATTGTTGGAATTGATGCTGCCGATGATATGCTTGTTGCTGCCAAAAATAAGGCCGACAAAGCTGGTTATAACAGACTGGAATTTATCAGAGGAGATATATATGATCTCCCCTTTGAACAGGATAGTTTTTCTCTAATAACTGCTTCTAATGCACCTTTCTCACTTACAGAGGTTAAAAGAACCTTAAAACCTGATGGTTATCTGCTGTTATCTTTATCTCACTTTGGCAGTCAATTGCAGCAAAAAGAAGATAAACTAAAAAACAGCCTAAAAAAATATGGGTTTGGGCTGAAAAAAGTAGAAGGATTCGGTGAAAATGGAGTATTTCTCTTAATATCATTGATAGAGTGATCGAATGATTATTCTGTAAGTATGCTGTAATATTTTTATGTTTTGTTGTGATCTAGAGGATAATAGGGGTTAGCTTTGCAAATACACCGTTATATTTTCAACTATTGTTATGCTCTTAAGGTAATGTGAGTTTGCCTGTCTTTGGGGGTTTGCTTAGAAAATTTTGCCCAGAATGTCAAACTCTGTTGGGCTCCCCTGGATTAGGGAAATTTGCCTTGAAAATTGATTGAAATCGTGTATTATATATATACAGGTAGAAATGCTTATTAAAGCTCATATTTTAAAGTGCAGGTAGAAAGAGAAGCTGGTCTGTTTGGTGAAATTGGTGAAAAATTTAGCTGCAGATTTTTTCTATATTTGAAAGGGGGATACGAGGTTACTATGAAAAACAGAGGATTCGGGAGTTTGATTATAGCTGTAATTTTTGTTCTGACAGCAGCTCTTTTGGTTTCAGCAGGTGAGGGATTGGAAACTGTTGAGGAGGCAAGATCTGCCTTTCATGCCGGTGAGTATCAGGAGGCTGAGGAGCTGTGGCAGCAGGTTCTGGAGCTGGAGAATTACCGCTGGGAAGCTAATTTCTTTCTGGGTATGACCTATCTCCGGTTAAATGATTATCAAGCCGGGGTTGAGTATATGTCTGAAGCTTATGAGCTGCGTCCTGAGGATTACAGGACTCTGGTTAATTATGCCAGACTTCTTTACCGCAATCAGCAAATAGATGAAGCCCGGGAGATTCTTGAGGAAGTTCCGGAAGATATGAGAGAGCAGGATGAGCAGTATTACAACCTTAGAGGTCTGCTGGCTATGGCCGAGGATGATCTGGAGAATGCGACAGCTTACCTTGAAACAGCGGTGGAGATAAACCCTGATAACTATCATATCCGTAACAATCTGGGGCTGGCTTATATTAGAAAGGGAAATTTTGCTGATGCGGTTGATCATCTTGAAGAGGCCGCTGCTCAGGATCCAGCCGAGGCTTACATTTTTAATAATTTAGGGATAGCCTATGAAAATCTGACTGAGCTGGAATCAGCCCGGGATAATTATGAGAAGGCGCTGGAGCTTGATCCCGATTATGAGAGGGCGGAGCTCAATCT
>PWHA01000123.1 GCA_003554685.1 Halanaerobiaceae bacterium | reverse complement strand
CGCTGGACCTGGCAGGCAACTGTCAGGCTAGATGGATGACCATCAACACAGAACTCGGCTTACAGATCAGCCTGCCGATTTTATTAAATCTCAAATGATGAGGTGGGGCTTTATGCCAGAGGGAAAATCTTTAGTCATGGAGGCCATGGAAGATATCAGCCTGGTGATCAAAAGACTTAAAAGACTCAATCTGGACGAAGTGGATATTGACGATAAGATCCTTGATAACCGGGTTATTACTCTGGAAGGTTACCTGAGATTCATGGACCGTGATGGAATCCCCGAACTCAAGAAAATTGTCGCCCGGCTGGAAGGTGATAGTTATGACTGATAAAGTCTATTATAAAATTCAGTATCCCATGAAGAAAGCGGTGGAATCTCTCAACAAGGTTTTTCTGGACGAAGAAAGATATGAAGAGGAGCTCAGCAAACTAAACGAAAGAGATCGGGAGAAATTGCAGCAGTTTATTGAGGAATGGGAGAACGGCAATCGAGCCCGGCTGGAAAAACTGATAGAGAACTTAAGAAAGAAAATGAACGAATAGAATTTCCCGCCTTCAGCCTCTGCAGCTGAAGGCTTTTTCTTTTGCAATAGCAGGGGAATTATGTTAAAATAAAAGTCAGTGTTTAGGGTTTACAGTAGGGGGGATTATTATGGCCGGACATTCAAAATGGGCCAATATCAAGCATAAAAAACAGAAGGAAGATCGCCGCCGGGCCAAGCTCTTTTCCAAACTGAGCCGGAGAATAGCTGTAGCGGCCCGGGAGGGTGGAGGAGATCCCGAGTTCAATCCGGATTTAAGAATGGCCATTGAGAAGGCTAAAAATAACAACATGCCCAATGAAAATATTGAGAAGGCAATCAAGCGGGGCACCGGAGAACTTGAGGGTGTCGATTATGAAAGCTTTAATTACGAAGGTTACGGGCCGGGAGGAGTGGCCCTTTTCCTGGAGATAACGACCGATAATCGCAACCGCACTGCTTCAGAAATCCGCCATATTTTATCAGAGCACGGTGGCAATCTGGGTGAATCCGGCTGTGTGGCCTGGATGTTTGAGCGCCGGGGCCAGCTGATTCTCGATAACAGCAGCGGAGAATATGACCTGGATAAGGTTATGCTGGAGGCCCTGGAGGCCGGAGCAGAGGATATTCAGGAAGAAGAGGATCTCATCCAGATATTCACCGATGACAAAGAATTCATGCAGGTCAAGGAAAGGCTGGAAGAAGCAGGCTATGAATTTGATGATTCTGATATTGTCATGAGCCCCAATAACACCGTTGAACTTGATGGTTCTCAGGCCAAAGAGATTTTAAGATTGATGGAAGAGCTTGAGGATCACGATGATATTCAGGAGGTCTATGCAAACTTCGATATTCCTGAAGAAATCATGGCTGCACTGGAAGAATAAACCGGCAAAAGCAATGAGGCCTGATTTTTTGCCTGAGACACTGATACCTCAGTGTCTTTTACTATTTAAGATGAGGTGAACTTGGTGAGAATATTAGGTATCGACCCCGGACTGGCAACAACAGGTTATTCCCTGCTTGAGAAGCAGGGCAACTCCTTTGAATTGATAGATTCCGGCAGAATAACAACTTCTTCTGACAGAGAGGATATCACCAGGCTGGATGATTTATTTCAGGAACTTTCAGAACTCATTAATAGTTTAAAACCCGGGCATATGGCAGTGGAGGAACTATTTTTTAATAAAAATGTCAAGACAGCAATCCGCGTGGGACAGGCCCGGGGAGTTATCCTTCTGGCCGGCTCCCGCCGGGGGCTTGAAGTCTATGAGTATACCCCCCTTCAGGTCAAACAGGCGGTGGTGGGTTACGGCCGGGCCAGCAAGCATCAGGTTCAGGAAATGGTCAAAGCTCTCCTCAACCTGCCAGCAGCACCGGATTCTGATGATGAGGCTGATGCCATAGCGGTGGCCATCTGCCACGGTCACAATTATGCCGTTAAAAAGAACTGGGGTGAATTGGTATGATAGGCTTTGTCAGGGGAAAGGTAATCTCCCGCAGGGAGGACCAGGTAATTGTAGATGTTAATGATGTGGGATATCAGGTAACAGTGCCCACCACCATGGCCGGAGTTGAAACCGGCAGGGACTGTGAACTTTATATTCACACCCATGTCCGGGAGGATGCTCTGGAGCTCTTCGGTTTCACCCGCAAGTCCCACCGGCAGATGTTTCAGGAGCTTCTGACGGTATCGGGAATCGGACCCCGGGTGGCTTTAAATATAATATCCACACTGTCCCCGGACCGTTTTGCCCGGGCCATACTTAATGAAAATCTCAATATCTTAAAGGAAGTAAAGGGTATCGGACCCAAGAGCGGCCAGCGTATGATTCTGGAATTAAAGAGCAGGGTTGATGACCTGGTGGCAGGCGAAAGCTTTTCCGATACCGCCGCCAGCTTTGCCCGGGATGATGAGCTTTACTCGGCTCTTAACAATCTGGGCTACAGCGACAGCGAGGTCAATTCTGCCCTGGAAGAAATGGAGATTGAGCCGGAGGATAATCTGGAAGAAAAAATCCGCCAGGTACTGCTTTTCCTGGGTCAGGATTAAAATCCAGATATAATTATTTCTCAAATCAGAGTACTTATTTTGCAGATTAGCTAACAGATTCCGGTTAAAAATAAATTACCCATGTAAAATTGAACATTTAATTTAAGGCAGCACTATCCCTTATTCCTTGCAGGAAAGAGTAAATTTTGGGGAAGGAGTTATTTTTTATGGATCAGGATAAAAAAAGAGTCGTATCTCCCCGGGAAGAAGAGGATGACATGCTCGATAAAACTCTGCGTCCTACCAGACTGGAGTACTATATAGGTCAGGAGAAGGTTAAAGAAAAACTGAATATATTTATTCAGGCTGCCAGCGAACGGGGCGATGCTCTGGATCATGTTATGCTCTACGGCCCGCCCGGGCTGGGCAAGACCACCCTGGCCAATATTATTGCCAATGAAATGAATGTCAACATCCACACCTCCAGCGGCCCGGCTATCGAGAGACCGGGAGATCTGGCTTCAATTTTAACCAACCTTTCCGAGCAGGATATTCTTTTTATTGATGAAATTCACCGCCTGAACCGGGTGGTGGAGGAGGTTTTATATCCGGCAATGGAGGACTACGGTCTGGACATCATGATCGGGAAGGGGCCCTCGGCCCGCTCGGTCCGCCTGGATCTACCTCATTTCACCCTGGTGGGAGCCACCACCCGGGCCGGCAAGCTTTCCTCACCGCTGAGGGATAGATTTGGAGTTATTAACCGGCTGGAGTTCTACAGCCGAGAGGAGCTGGCCGAGATTGTTCGGAGATCAGCCCGGATTCTGGAGGTGGATATCTCCCACGAGGGAGCCGGTGAAATTGCCCGCCGTTCCCGGGGAACACCCCGGATTGCCAACCGCCTCTTAAAGAGAATCAGGGATTTTGCCCAGGTTCGGGCCGATGGCGCCATCACCCCTGAGGTGGTTCGGGAGGCCCTGAAACTCCTGGAGGTTGATGAAATGGGTCTGGATAAAATAGATCACCGGCTGCTTAAGACCATCATCCAGAAATTTGGGGGCGGCCCGGTCGGTCTCAAGACCATTTCAGCAGCCATCAGCGAGGAATGTGAAACCATAGAGGATGTTTATGAGCCCTACCTGCTGCAGCTCGGTTTTCTGGAAAGAACTCCCCGGGGCCGGAAGGCCACCCGGGCAGCCTATCAGCATCTGGAGATAGAACTTCCCCGCTCCCGCCAGCAGGCCTTTTTTGAAGAAGATTAGCCTAATATGTTTTAGATAAGGATGTTTCTGAGATGATTGGAGACATAAAAGATATAGATGTTATAAATGTGGATAATAGATGTTATTAGATATGGATATAATAATTGATAATTTAACTGAGAAATTTGCTTTAGATATATTTATTCACTTTAATATTTATTCACTTTAATATTTAGTTTAATACTATGGAGGTTTAGTTAGATGGAGGTCAAAGATTTTGATTATGAACTGCCGGAGAGGCTGATAGCCCAGGAACCGGCCTCCCGGCGAGATGAATCCCGGCTGATGGTTGTAAATAAAGTCGGGGGAATAAAGGAGCATGCCAGATTTTTTCAGTTAGGGGATTTTCTCAAGTCCGGCGACCGGCTGGTTTTAAATGACAGCCGGGTAATTCCGGCTCGTCTTCATGGAAGGAAAAAAAACTCCGGTGTGGAAATTGAGGTGTTGCTGTTAAATGAGCTTCAGCCCGACCGCTGGGAGGTTCTTGTCAAGCCCGGCCGGCGGGTGAAGCAGGAAACCGAAATAGTTTTTACTAATCAAAAGGATGATCCGGAGCAGAATCCGGAGCAGGAGAGTAAAGGAGAGATCACGGCCTGCTGCCTGGATTATACCGACTTTGGTGGCCGGATTCTGGAGTTTAACCCATCCGGCAGGCTCCGGGAGAAACTGGAGGCTCTGGGAGAAATGCCCCTGCCCCCCTATATTACCGAATATTCCGGAGATCCGGAGCGCTATCAGACTGTTTATGCCCGCCGGGAAGGCTCGGCGGCAGCCCCAACTGCCGGCCTCCATTTTACCGAAGAGCTCCTGGAGGAGTTAAAGGAGAGCGGCATAGATATAAGCTATATTACCCTGCATGTCGGGCTCGGAACCTTCCGGCCGGTTCGCACCGATGAGGTGGAGGAACACGAAATGCATGCTGAATATTTTGAAGTAAGCCGGGAGACTGCCCGGGAAATCTGCCGGACCAGAGAATCCGGCGGCCGGATCATTGCCGTTGGTACCACCGTCACCCGAACCCTGGAGGGAGCCGCCAGCTCCATTCTTGAGGGGCAGGACCGACAGGGCTGGACCGACATATTTATCTATCCCGGCCATGACTTTCAGGTGATTGATGGTCTTCTGACCAATTTTCACCTGCCCAAATCGACCCTCCTAATGCTGGTCTCAGCCCTGGCCTGCAGGGAAAATATCATGCAGGCCTATCAGGAAGCCATCCAGCGGGAGTACAGGTTTTACAGCTTTGGGGATGCGATGCTGATAATCTAGTTTATTCTAGTTTATTTGCGGGTGGTAGTTTGGGTGTAAATGGTCGGTACCGTTCCTCTTGGGTGTAAATGGTCGGTACCGGGTTCCACCTAAAAAGGTTCTGCCACTACTAGCAGCTGATATTCTTTATTGCTTTCTTATCTCTCTGTCGACCGCTTCTGCTTTTTATTTTTTATGAAAAAACCGATAATCCTCGCTCTAAGACTGATAATTTTTGATTAAAGGACTGATAATCTCCGATGACGCTTAAATTTGAAGTACTGGATCAAGCTCGAAATTCTGCAGCTCGTCGGGGCAGAATTACCCTGGACAGGGGACAGTTTGAAACCCCGGTGTTCATGCCAGTGGGAACCCAGGCCACGGTCAAGACCATGACTCCCGAGGAACTTAAGGCCTGCGGGGCAGGAATAATTTTGGCCAATACCTATCACCTTTATCTCAGGCCGGGAGAGGATCTGATTGCCCGGGCCGGGGGAATTCACCGCTTCATGAACTGGGATCGCCCGCTGCTAACTGACAGCGGCGGTTTTCAGGTATTCAGCCTGGCTGACCTCAATGAAATTAGCGATGAGGGGGTTAAATTTCAGTCCCATCTTGATGGTTCCCGACATTTTATCACCCCGGAAAAATCCATGCAAATTCAGAAGAAGCTTGGTGCCGACATTGTGATGGCCTTTGATGAATGCGCTCCCTATCCTGCCGAAAAGGAATATGTCAAAAAGGCTCTGGACCGGACCCTGAACTGGGCCCGCCGCTGCCAGCAGGAGATGAAAAACTCCCCTCAGAATCTCTTCGGCATTGTTCAGGGAGGTGCCTTTGCCGACCTGCGCCGTCTGAGTGCCCGGGAGATCGTGAAGTTTGACTTTCCCGGATATGCCATCGGAGGGTTAAGCGTCGGCGAGGAAAATGAGCTGATGTATGAGATGCTGGAAGTTACAGTTCCGGAGCTGCCCCGGTATAAGCCCCGCTATTTAATGGGAGTCGGCACACCTCAGGATCTGATTGCCGGTGTCAGGCGGGGAATAGACATGTTTGGCTGTGTCATGCCCCCCAGGATTGCCCGTCACGGCAGCATCTATACCCGGGAGGGGCGCCTTACCATCCGCAATGCCACCTATCAGGAGGACTTTTCACCTCCCGACCCCGACTGCAGCTGCTATGTCTGCCGCAGCTATTCCCGGGCCTATCTCAGGCATCTTTTAAAGCGCCGCGAAATTCTGGGAATCAGGCTGACAACCTATCATAATATCTATTTTTTCTTAAGATTAATGTCCGATCTTCGTTGGGCCATTGCCCGCCAGGAACTGGAGAGTTTTACTGCCGAATTTTTGGAGCTCTACCAGGATGATGCTGAGCCCGGCTGATATTCTTCCGGCCCCGGCCACCTGCTGATATTTCCCGGCCCGACATCGCCATAAATCCCACTATGTGTGAAAAAATAGTTTTCTCCAGGTAAAATCTCTTGTAATTAATGGTATAAGATATTATAATAGTAAGGGAAAACAAAATATAAAAATATGGGCAGGATGTAATTTGAAAAATTAAGGAGGAATTTTAATGGAAGTTGTAGTTTCGTTATTACCCTGGATTTTGATTTTTGGTGTTTTCTGGTTTTTCCTGATCCGGCCGCAAAAAAAGCAGCAAAAACAGCATCAGGAAATGCTGGACAGCCTTGAGGTTGGGGATGAAATAATTTCTGCCGGTGGTATTAGAGGCAAGATAATCAAGATCAAGGATAATGTCATCAGGCTGAGAATTTCCCCCGAGGTTGATATTGAGATTATGAAGAGTTCCATCAGCCAGCTGTCCAGGCAGAAAGAAGAGGCTGAAGAGGAATAACTTTAATATTTAGCAGCAGATACCTGGATTTATCTGCTTAATTAATTTTATTTTGTTGACTGTATTACAGCTTAGGATTCTTCAATTATTAAACCCAGACAAACAGATAAAAAATAACAGCAGGCTTTGAAAAAGCCTGGCAATTTTAGTTGTTTAATTGTTTGATTGGGTACAATTTTGAATGGGAGGTAACCTCTGTGGATAAGGGCGATATCAAGGAATTTATCCAGTCGCTGGTCATTGCAGGTGTGCTGGCTTTTTTAATTATCACCTTTGTGGCCCAGTCTTTTGTGGTGGAAGGCAGCTCCATGCAGCAAACCCTGGATAATGGAGAAAGACTGATAGCCAATAAATTGATTTACCGCTTTCGTGACCCGCAGCGGGGAGAAATAGTGGTCTTTACTCCCCAGGGGGCCAGTGATCAGAGATATATCAAGAGAATAATTGGCCTGCCCGGAGATACCGTTTATATCAGGAATGGACAGGTTTATGTTAGCGGTGAACCTCTGGAAGAAGATTATATCATGGAAGATATGCGTGACATTGGAGATTCAGGACCCTTCGAGGTTCCCGAAGGGGAATATTTTGTGCTGGGTGATAACCGCAATCACAGTGCCGACAGCAGATTTCCCGGTCTGGTTGGTTATGTTGACAGGGATTCCATTCACGGTAAAGCTTTCTGGGTTTTCTGGCCCCTGAATCAGATGAGGGTTCTGGAGCACGAGGAATATAATATTGATAATCAGGAATAATTATCTTTTATTTTACTAAAATTTATTTTTGATTTGTAGGAGGATGAATTTATGAGGTATAAACAAAAACGGAGGCTGAAAATTGCCTTTATTGTCGGTGTTATAGCCCTGGCAATATTTCTTTATTCTTTTTACGGCATTAATCTCGGTCTGGACCTGGA
This sequence comes from Halanaerobiaceae bacterium, assembly GCA_003554685.1. Lineage (GTDB taxonomy): Bacteria > Bacillota > Halanaerobiia > Halanaerobiales > Halarsenatibacteraceae > T1SED10-84. The sequence goes on along the minus strand of PWHA01000123.1, from coordinate 28,083 downwards.
GGGCGGGGCCCATATTGTTCTTCAGGCTCAGGAAACCGAGGAGCGAACCATTGATCGCGAAACCATGACAGGAATTGTCAGTGTTATTGAAAGAAGAGTAAATGAGCTGGGCCTTTCAGAACCGGTCATTCAGACCGAGGGTTCGGATCGCATTATTGTCGAGCTGCCGGCTGTTGATAATCCTTCGGAAGCAATTCAAACCATCGGCCGGACAGCCATGCTTACCATCCGCAACCCCGAGGGAGAGGTGCTGTTAACCGGAGATAGAATAACAGACGCCCGGGCCAGCTATGATGAACACGGCCGCCCGGTGGTCTCCTTTCAGCTGGACCGCGAGGGTTCAAGAGAATTCGAAGAAATTACCCGGATGTATATGGGTCAGCGGATTGGAGTATATCTGGATGAGGAGCAGCTGACCAACCCCACCGTCCAGTCGGTGATCCGGGATCAGGGCCAGATAACCGGCTATGCCAATGTCCGGGAAGCTGAAGAAGACGCCATCCTGATCCGGGAAGGTGCCCTGCCGGTACCGGTAGAAGTAATGGAGAGCCGGACAGTGGGACCCACCCTGGGGGCAATAGCCATCCAGCAGAGCATCAGAGCCGGACTGATCGGCCTGGCCCTGGTAGCAATTTATATGATCTTTTATTATAAATTTCCCGGAATTCTGGCAGCCTCCAGTCTGATTATCTATGGTATAGTAATGATGGGAACCCTGGCCGGCCTGCAGGCAGTTTTAACCCTGCCCGGAATTGCCGGTATCATTCTCTCCATTGGTATGGCTGTCGATGCTAATATTATTATCTTTGAGCGCATCAAGGACGAGCGCAACAGCGGGAAAAGTATCAGAGCGGCTATTGACGCCGGCTTTAAGAGAGCCTATATTACCATTGTTGATGCCAATGTTACCACTTTGATTACGGCCTCAATTCTGGCCTACTTTACTTCAGGTGCAGTCAGAGGATTTGCCGTCACCCTGATTATTGGAATTTTAGTCAGCATGTTCACGGCCTTCCTGATCACCAGAAGTCTGATTGATGTCTTTTCCCAGTCCAGTATGATTCAGACCGAGAAGTCCTTCGGTGCCAACAGGGGGGTTCAGCAGAATGCTTAATTTTGACAGTGCCAGACTTGATTTAATGGGTAAAAGAAAAATCTGGTTTATCTTGGGGGGAGCAATTGTAATATTATCCCTGCTTTCTCTGCTTATCTTTGGTCTCAATCTGGGGATTGATTTTGCCGGAGGGACCATTATAGAGTTTAGCTTTGATGAACTGATTTCCACTGAAGATGTGCGGGCGGTGCTGACCGAGATCGGAATTGCCGAGGATGCCACCCTGCAGACCACCATCGAAGATCAATATCAGGGTGTCATCATCAGAACCAGTGAACTATCCCCTGATGAGATAGAACAGGTGGAAAATGCCGTGGTGGCTGAATTTGCCGGGGCTGAAGTTTTAAGAACCGACATGGTAGGTCCGACCATCGGTCAGGAACTGAGAAGGCAGGCCCTGCTGGCCCTGCTGGTAGCCGGCCTGGCCATGGCAGCCTATATCAGCTTTCGCTTTGAGCTTAGATTTGCGGTAACCACCCTGGCTACCCTGACCCATGATGTGCTCTTTACCGTGGGCATCTTTGCCCTGCTGGGCAGAGAAATCAATACCGCCTTTGTAGCCGCACTTCTTACCATTGTCGGTTATTCTATCAATGACACCATTGTTATCTTTGACAGGATCCGGGAAAACATGAAACTCTACCGGAAAATGCCCTTTATTGAACAGGCCAACCGGGCGGTGGTCGATACCCTGCCCCGTTCCATCAATACCTCAATGACCACTCTGGTAGCCATTCTGGCCATCTACTTTTTTGGAGGCGCTGCCATCAGAACCTTTATGCTGGCTCTCTTTATCGGCCTGGCAGTGGGAACCTATTCTTCAATTTTTGTAGCCAGTCCGATTCTGGTTGACTGGGATATAAGAGCGAAAGCCAGAGCAAAATCTCGGAGTTAGTTTAAGTTCCGAGCCAATTTTAAAGGGGGTTGAAAGCCAATGAAGATAAACCTGGAAGATATTTTATATCGCGGTCTGGGCTCTCTGGATCTGACCGTGGAGAAGATGGAAGAAGTAATCAGCACCATGATCAAAGAAGGAGATCTCACCCGCAAACAGGGCGAGGAGCTCATCAAAAAATGGCGGCAGAAGAGCGATGAGAAGAAGGATGAACTTGAAAAATTAATAGAAAAGAAGCTTAGGGATCTGGGTTTTTCCTCCCTGGAGGATCTGGAAGATCTCTCCAGCAGAGTGGAAGTGCTGGAGAAGGAAGTCGACAGACTCAAGGAAATTTGCAGCGAAAACCCGGAAGACTAACGGGAGACCTGGTCTGTCATGCTATTTAATCTCAGGAAAAAATACAAACATTTTCAAAGATACCGTGAAATCAGCCAGGTCTTCCTGAGAAACGGGCTGGGCTTTCTACTGGACCGTTTTGACTTGAGAAGATTTGTTCCCCTGGAGGACAGATTTTCCCGGGATGAAAAGCTGGAAGAGCCTGCCAGCCTGCCGCCAAGATTGCGCCGGGTGATGGAGGATCTGGGGCCGACCTATGTCAAACTGGGTCAGCTTTTAAGCACCAGGCCCGACATCCTGCCCCCTGAATATATTAAAGAATTCCGTCGACTGCAGGATGAGGTTCCTGCAGTCGATTTTTCTCAAATAACCACGGTGTTAGAGGACGAGCTGGGCGAGGACTGTCTGGAGGAAATTTTTCAGGAGTTTTCCGAAGAACCGACGGCCGCAGCCTCGATTGCCCAGGCTCATAAGGCCCGGCTGAAAACCGGAGAGCCGGTAATAGTCAAAATCCAGCGTCCGGGAATCAGGAAAAGGGTCCGGGTTGACCTGGAAATTATCTCCGACCTGGCGGAGATAGCTTTAAACCGGGGAATCTTGCCTGATTTTATTGACCCGATTGGTCTGGTTGAGGAATTCCGGGAAACCCTCTTCAAAGAACTTAACTTCAGCCAGGAGCTTACCAATATCCGGCGCTTTAATGCCAATCACGCCAGGTATGAAGATATTGTTGTTCCTCAGGTTTACGAAGATTACAGCAGCGACCGGGTGCTGGTGATGGAGGAGATTCAGGGTCAGAGGCTCAGCAAAATTGAAGATTTCACTGAGATTGAAAATAAAAAGCTTTCCCGCCTGGGGGCCGAGGTCTTTCTCAAACAGGTTATGATTGATGGATTTTTCCATGCCGACCCCCATCCCGGGAATATTTTTATTATTGAAGGCTCCCGGCTGGCCTATGTTGATTTCGGCATGATGGGACAGATCAGCAAGGTTGACCGGGATTATTTTGCCCTGCTCTTTGCCGCTCTTTTGCGTCGCAATGTAGAGGTCATCAAGGATATAATAGTAGAAATTGGTGACTTGCCCCGGGACTTTAATGAGCGCAAACTCCTGATTGACATTGAAGAGTTTATCCACAGCTATTATAACCGGCGTCTGGAGGATATCAATTTCAGAGTTTTATTTCAGGATCTGCAGCGGATTGTTTTCAAGCATCACATCAGGCTGCCCCAGGAATTTTTCCTGCTTTTTCGGGCCCTGGGTTTAAGTGAGGGTGTCGGTTCCAGTCTGGACCCCGAATTTAACATTGTGGAAATAGGCAATGATTTTCTGGGAGACCTGCTCCGGGACCGTCTCCGCCCCGATAATCTTTTAAAGCGTCTGGGACTGAACCTCTGGCAGTTTCGCAACAGCATCAAGGATTATCCTGAAAACTTTGCCCAGATCTTGGAGAAGTTGGCCCAGAATGAATTAACCCTGGGTTTCAAACACCAGAATCTTGAGAACCTGATCAATGAAATCGACTTTGCTTCTAACCGCCTGTCAATCAGTCTAATAATTTCCTCCCTGATCGTGGGCTCTTCCATGATCATTCAAACCGGCGTGCAGCCCCTCTTCCGGGGAATCCCTCTCTTTGGTTTTCTGGGATTTTTTATGGCCGGAGTTCTTGGCATCTGGCTGGTAATCTCCATCCTCCGCTCCGGCCGGTTTTAATATTTCCTGATGCTTCTGCGATATTTTTTGCTAATTCCTGAAACAATCGACCTGTACCTCTGCAATATTTTTAGTTAATTCATGAAACATCCGGCCTGAGGCCTGGCAAGATTCTTTCTATCCCTACTATTATCCAAAATTTTATTAATTTAAATTGACTGATAAAGGGAAGTTGGTTGCTATGCAGGAAAGATGGCAGATAAAAAATCCCACAATTCAGAGTTTAGATTCCCCCGCTGTCCGGATTCTCAAGCAGCGGGGTTTGACACCGGAGGAAATTGAGAGTTTTCTCCGGCCGGTGCCTGAAAATCTCAGTGATCCCTTGAAATTTCCCGGTATTCCTTCGGCTCTGACCAGGATCAGCCAGGCCCGGGAAGAGCAGGAGAGAGTTTTAATCTACGGCGATTATGATGTGGACGGCATAACTTCCACCGCCCTGCTCCTTGATTATCTAACTGAAATCTGGGCTGTGGAATGCCTCTATTATATTCCGGATCGGATCCGGGATGGCTACGGTCTTAATCTTGCAGCTTTTAAAAGCCTTGGCCTGGAAAATTTTGAACTGGTAATCACAGTTGACTGCGGTATCACCGCCCTGGAAGAAATTAAATTTTTACAGGAACGGGGTATTGATGTCATTGTGACCGACCACCATGAACCTGCAGATGAACAGCCTCCCGCTCTTTCTCTCATCAACCACCACCTGCTGGAGGGAGATCTTGAAATTAAAGGCGGCCTGTCCGGCGTGGGGACAGCCTTTAAGCTCTGCCAGGCCTTGGAGCAGCAGCGCTTAAGCCGGCAAAATAGCCAGGATAACCCGCCTGATAAAAAGACTATTTCTGAGAAAAACCCGGGTAATAATTCTGATCCGGCTCCTGGTGGCTTTAAAACCGAATCTCACAGCTCTGGGAGCAACTTTGAGAACCTGGAAACCAGGATAGCGAGTCCTGACAGCGATTCTGGCCCCCTGACTCCCTATCTCAAATCCAGGCTTGATCTGGTGGCTCTGGGTACGGTGGCGGACCTGGTTCCCCTGCAGGGTGAGAACCGGATTCTGGTGAGGGAGGGCCTTAAGGTCCTAAAAAACACTGATAACCCCGGGCTTCAGGCTCTGGCCGGGAGCCTTTCCCTTGATCTTTCCCGGGAAATCTCAGCCGGCCAGATAGGCTATATCCTGGCCCCTCCGATCAACGCCGCCGGCCGGATTAAATCAGCTGATCAGGCCCTGCAGCTTCTGCTGGCCGGGGACCGCCGGCAGGTAGAGGGGCTGGCTCAAAACCTGGTGGAGTATAACTATCAACGCCGCCAGGAAGAGGACCAGACCCTGGAAGAAGCCCTCGAAATGATCGAAGCCAGCCCACCATGTGAAGAGGAGGGAATTGTTCTGGCCTCCCGCAGCTGGCACCCCGGAGTAATCGGCATTGTGGCCTCCCGGCTGGTTGAGAAGTATTACCGTCCGGTGATTCTGATAGCCCTGGAGGGTAAGAAACAGGCTGAGAAAACCCGGGGTCCGGTTCAAGCCGGTGATAATAACCGGTCAGAAACCGAAAAAAACAGCTCTAATCCTGCTGAAACAGACCGGGGGCGGGGTTCGGGCCGCAGCATCTCTGCCCTTAACCTTCATCGGGCCCTCAAGGCCTGCAGTTCCCATCTCCTGGGTTTTGGCGGCCACAGACAGGCTGCCGGCCTGGAGATAGAAGCCGGGAAGGTTGCTGACTTTCGCCGGGCCTTTAATAATTATCTTAAGGAGAATTTGAGCTCCCGCGATTTCATTCCGGCCAGGCAGATAGATGACATTTTGAGTGAGAAGCAGATTTCGCTGGATTTTTATCAGGAGCTGAAAACTCTAAAACCCCATGGCATTGGCAATCCTGCTCCCACCTTTCTCCTGCCTCAGGTCAGCCTGCAGCAGGCCAGGGCGGTGGGCCGCGATAACAGCCATCTTCAGCTGACAACCTCCGGAGGACTTAAGGGTATTGGCTTTAATCTGGCACAGGATTTTGATTTTCCCGGCACCGACAGCAGCTATAACCTCATTGCCCGGGTCGAGGATAATAACTGGCAGGGCAGACACACGGTCCAGCTTAATCTTAAGAACCTGGTTCCGGTCAGCCGGCAGCAGGATTATCCCATAATATATTCCGGCGGCAATCTAAAACTTCATGACTTCCGGAACTGCGGTGACCCCTGCAGGGTGATTGCTTCAATTCCAGGAGATCTAAACTCCTGCCTAATCTATCTCAATAACAGAAAGTTAAAGGCCGAACTCGAGGAAAAATTTCCCCGGACCCTCTGCTGCACCTCGGCAGATAAGGCCGCCGCAAGCAACCGCCGTCAGGTAGTTTTTTTTGAACTTCCCTTTTCCCTGGCAGAAATGATTCAGGTTATTGGCTTTGAATCCAGCCAGACAGAGGACAACTCAGACAGGGGCAGTATAGAGAAGCTGGAATTATATTTCCTTTTTGGCAAGGAAGATTTAAGCGCCAATCAGAGGATACTGCAGCATCGGCTTATAAGCAAAGAGGCACTAGAGCAGGCCTGGAAGTTAATCAGCCGGCAGGAAAGATTCACCAGGAAGGAACTTCCCGGACTGCTGAAAGATTGTCCCGGCTTAAAGCCAGCAGCAGTCGATCAGCTGCTGGAAATCTGGCAAGAGCTGGAGCTGGTTACCAGGGAAGAAAAAGAAGAAAAGGACTACCGGATAACAGGCAGTTTCCCGGTCAAACTGGACTTCTCCCATTCAATAAGATATAATAGAAATGTTGAAATTAAAGAGGATTTTGCCCGGCTTAAAGAATTGGTTTTTTCAAGCGATCTCAGAGAGCTCTTTGCTCTGCTTCAGCAGGGACTTAAATTATAATTTTATCAGGTATTTAATATAATAATTTCAAGGGTTGAAACAGGATTTCAAGAGAATATCAAGAGGAGGATAGTGATGAATTTATCAGATTATATTAGAGAAATACCCGATTTTCCCAAGGAAGGCATACTTTTTAAGGATATAACTCCGCTTCTCCAGGACACCACGGCCTTCCGTCAGGCCATAGACAGGATGGCCGAGCACTATCAGGAACTGGAATTTGATTATATTGCTGGTATTGAGGCCCGGGGTTTCCTGCTGGGACCTACCCTGGCCTATAAGTTTGATAAGGGTTTTATTCCCATCCGCAAACCAGGTAAACTGCCGGCCGAAAAGATCTCTGCCAGCTATGAACTGGAATACGGAACAAATACCCTGGAAATGCACAGGGATGCCTTCAAACCTGGAGATAAAGTGCTGCTGGTAGATGACCTGCTGGCCACCGGCGGAACTGCCCGTGCTGCCGTGGAATTAATTGAAAGTCTGGAGGGAGAAGTAACAGGAATAGGTTTTCTAATCGAACTGGTTGACCTCAACGGCCGGGGCGATCTTGAAGGATATGATGTTTATTCCCTTCTGGAAGAATAGTTTAACTCTGAATGAGTAGTTTCACTCCAGATTAATTATCAGGCTTTGTTTTTACCATCCTCGAGATAAATCAAATCTCAGGGAAGTAAATATCAATAGAAACCCGATTTAACCCGTTTTATAGAAACTCATAAAAGAACTCAAATGAACACAAATGAACTTTATTAGCCACCCGGATGCCCCGGTATTTTAAATAATATGCCGCCGGGAAAATTATTTCCAGTCCCCTAACGTGAGGAGTATTTTATGGATCTCAACAAGATTTTCAAAAAAATTAAAACCTATATAACTGACCCTGATCTGAGCGAAATCAAGAAAGCTTATGAAGTTTCTAAGCAGGCTCATCAGGGTCAATATCGTATTTCCGGGGAGCCCTATGTCGAGCACCCCCTGGGTGTGGCCTATATTCTGGCCGAACTAGAGCTGGATTTAACCACCATCACCGGCGCTCTGCTCCATGATGTCCTGGAGGATTCCAAAATAACCAGAGAAGAAATTGTGGAGGAGTTTGGTGAGGAAATTGCTCTGTTGGTTGATGGGGTCACCAAGCTGACCCAGATTCAGTTCAAGACCAAGGAGGAACAGCAGGCTGAAAGTCTGCGTAAGATGTTCCTGGCCATGGCCGATGATATCAGGGTAGTTTTGATTAAACTGGCCGACCGGTTGCACAATATGAGAACTCTTGGTTATATGAGCCGGGAGAAACAGCTGGAAAAGGCCCAGGAAACCCTGGAGATCTATGCCCCTCTGGCCCACCGGCTGGGGATGTCCCGCCTCAAATGGGAGTTAGAGGACCTCTGTTTCCGCTATCTCAAGCCCGAAATGTATTATGAGGTTTCCCGCAAAATAGCAGCCAACCGCAAGGAGAGGGAAGACCAGATCCAGGAGGCTATAGGCGAAATTAATAATCATCTGGAGAAGGAGGATATCAAAGCTGATATCTCCGGCCGGCCCAAGCATCTTTACAGTATCTATCAGAAGATGGAAAGGAAGGAAGTAGACTTCAATGAAGTTTATGACCTGACAGCCGTCCGGGTTCTGGTCGACTCGGTACGGGAGTGCTATGAGGTTCTGGGCATCATCCACGAGATCTGGAAACCAATGCCGGGCCGCTTCAAGGATTATATTGCCATGCCCAAATCCAACATGTACCAGTCCCTTCACACCACCGTGATTGGTCCCGATGGTGATCCCCTGGAGGTGCAGATCCGGACCCGGGAGATGCACCGCACCGCCGAATACGGAATTGCCGCCCACTGGAAATATAAGGAGGGCAAAAAGAGCGACGGTGAATTTGAGGAGAAGCTCTCCTGGCTCCGCCAGCTTTTGGAATGGCAGAAGGACCTGCAGGAGCCCCACGAATTCATAGAAACTTTAAAAATTGATCTTTTCGAGGACGAGGTTTTTGTCTTCACCCCCAAGGGTGATGTTATTTCTCTGCCCCGGGGAGGAACCCCTATTGATTTTGCCTATAACATCCATACCGAGGTCGGCCACAACTGCGTGGGAGCCAAGGTCAACAGCAAGATAGTTCCGCTGGAATACAGCCTGGAAAATGGCGATATTGTGGAAATCCTGACTTCCAATAATTCCACCGGACCGACCCGGGACTGGCTGAAATTTGTCAAGACCTCTCGGGCCAGGAGCAAAATCAAGCGTTGGTTCAAGCAGCAGCAGAAGGAGAAGATTGTTGCCAGCGGCAAAAAATCCCTCTTCCAGGCTCTGGAAAAGGATGAAATTGATTTACCCAAGGAAGAAAAACAAAAAGTTCTGCAGAAGGCAGCTAAAGAATTGAACTATTCGGACCTTGAGTCCCTGTATGCCGCCATCGGCTACGATCAGCTGACTACCCGCCAGGTCATAAACAAGATTCCAGAGGAGTATAAAAAACAGGTTGAGCTTCAGGATCTGATCAGCAAACCCCGGAAAAAGACTACCGACCGCGGTGTCAGAGTAAAGGGAATGGATGATATACTTGTCCGCCTGGCCCAGTGCTGCAATCCGGTACCCGGCGATGATATAGTCGGTTATATCACCAGGGGCCGGGGAGTTTCTGTCCACCGCTCGGACTGTCCCAACCTCAAGGGCCTCAGCAAAGATAGATTTATCGAGGTCAGCTGGAGCGGCACCCGCACCGGCTCCTACCAGGTTGAACTTTCCATCCGGGCGGTCAATAAATCAGCCCTGCTCAATGAAATAACCGGTTTGATTTCCAAGGAAAAAATTGAACTCCATTCGGTGATGGCCAACACCGATAAATACAATCAGGCCTATATCAAGCTTGCGGTGGAACTGAGCAGCCTGGAACACATGCGGGACTTAATCAAAAAGATAGAAAATGTATCAGGCGTTCTTTCGGTCAGCCGCTCCCGCCCCAGCTAAAATACTGGTCATCGGCCTTAACTCCGGCAATATCCGGTGCAGTAATTGCCATCTGAATTTTTTAACTGAAATCAGCAGGTCAAATTTCAGTTAATATTGTACCTTACCAGGTCGATAGGGTCGGGATATACCTGGAATTTTCATTATTGAATCTCAAATTTATTTTCTTGTTTGGCATAATATTATATAGTTATATTCTCATAAGCATTTATAAAGCTTAACATCTATAAAACTTAACATCGATAAAACCATCTTAACATCAATAAAACCATAATTTAATTGATATCAATCATTAGCATTAATGTAGCAATCATAGATATCAATAATCATAATTGATATAGCCATAATGAATACCCTTAATTGGCCCTGATATAGCAACATGGATATCATTCATTATAATATCATATATTATTATCAATAAATTCATTATAATTAGCAGGGGAGATACAGTATGCGGGCAGTTGTTCAACGAGTTAGCGAAGCCAGGGTTCTGGTAGATAAAGAAGTAGTGGGTGCCATTGATTCCGGCCTCTGCGTTTTTCTGGGGGTGGGAGAGGAGGACAGCCGGGAGGATGCTGATTACTTGGCTGATAAAATTGTCAATCTCCGGATTTTTGCCGATGAGGAGGGTAAAATGAATCTCTCGGCTCTGGATCTGGATAAAGAACTGCTGATAATATCTCAGTTTACTCTCTATGGAGACTGCCGTCAGGGGCGCCGTCCCGGTTACAGCCAGGCCGCCTCTCCTCAGCGGGCAGAGGAGCTCTATGACTATTTCCTGGAGAAGCTTAAAGATTATAACCTTCCGCTGGCCAGTGGAGAATTCAAGGCCATGATGGATGTTGATTTGATCAATGATGGCCCGGTAACCCTGCTGCTGGACAGCCAGAAAAATTTTTAACAGCAGAGAACAGCAGGGCAAATAATTTTTTCTGGGGTGATTTATATTAATATAAACACGATTAAAACCGGTAGAAATGCCACCAACTGTTACGTAGTGGTAAGCTTAGGAGAAGCTCTGGTGATTGACCCTGGCTCAAAAAAGGATGTCGACAAAATTAAGAGCACAATTGAGGCCGAGGAGGCCGTTTTAAAATATGTTTTAAATACCCACAGCCATTATGACCATATTGGAGGAAATAAGTATCTGCTGACCGGCTCACCGGCAGAACTTCTGGCCCATCCCTCGGCGGCTGACAATCTGACCGATCCCCGGAAAAACCTGTCGGTCTTTATGGGCGCAGATTACAGCAGCCCTGAGCCTGATCGCAGCCTTGAAGCCGGAGCAGTACTGAAGCTGGGGGAGGAAACTTTCGAGACTTACCACATTCCCGGACATTCACCTGACAGCCTGGCGCTTTATTCTCCCTCCGAAAAGCTGCTCTTTGCCGGCGATCTAATCTTCAGCGGTGGCATTGGACGCACCGACCTTCCCGGGGGAGACCAGCAGCGGTTAAAGAAATCTGTCGATCTTATACTGCGGGAACTATCGCCGGAAACCCGGGTTTATCCCGGTCACGGCGAACCAACCACTCTAAAAAAATTTAAGGAAGAGATTTATCCGGTTTTAATGGGCTAGCAACCGGGATTGCTTTTTGTAAGTTTGAAATTTGTAAGTTTAAAATCAGAAAAAATAAAAAAGCCAGCAGCAAAAAGTTTGCCCTGGAAAAAAGTTTGTTTCAGACCGGCAAACCGACACCATAATTACCTGAATATAATTGACAATTGCCGGGCTCTAAGGTAAAATGAAAATGCCAAATATAAATATTTTTTGGATCCTGCCCAGGAATTAAAGCTGCACTTTTACCCTAAAACCCTGTCCTGGACCCTGTACTGTATCCTACACCGGGGTCTGCCGTCATGGATCAAGCATTTATCATTTTTAATATCGTCACAAAAGTTTTAGTACCGTTACAAAAGAGTATAGATTTTCTGCCTAAGGGAGGTTAATTTAAAGGATGTTTAATGAACTCAGAAATTATAGTAGAATAATAGTTTATATTGTGGTTATAGCCTTTGTTATTAGTGGTGGTTTCATGGGTTACGGTGCTCTCTTTGGAGACGACACCGGTGGTCAGCCGGAGGGCCCGACCGACATTCAGGATGCCATAGTGGTTGTTAACGGGGAGGAGATTCCTCGCCAGCAGTACCTCAATATTCTGGATAACTATCGCCAGCAGACCGCCAATTTCACCCGTTCTCAGATGCTGCCCTTCCGGCTCAGCATTCTGGAATCTCTGATTGAAGAAAACCTTTTAATTCAGGAAGCCAGGGAGCGGGGAATCAGCCCGGAAGTTACCGAAGTTGAAATTGAAGAATTCCTTCAGGAGATTCTGGTTCAGAATCAGATGGAGGTGGAAGAACTGGAACAGATCATGGAAATGCAGGGTATGACCATGGAAGATCTGCGTCAGAGTCTACGATTTTCTTTGGAACAGCAGGCCATGGTTGAAGAGACCATGGAAGACATTCAGGGAGATGTTAGCGTTTCGGAAGAGGAGATAGAGGAAAGATTTGACGAACAGTATGAAGATGAAGAGCTGGATGAAGAGGAGGCCGAGGAAGCCCGCCAGGAGATTGAAGCTCGGCTGAGAGAAGAAAAGGAACAGCAGGCCTTTGACGACTGGCTGGCTGATAAGAAAGCCTCTGCCGAGATAGAAATTAAGGACCCTGGTCTGCAGGGACTGAAATATATGGAAGACGGCCGTTATGAGGAAGCTCGACAACAGTTTCACAGCGCCCTGGAATACAGCAGTGATCCCGCTCTCTATATTTTCCTGGCCGAAACCTATCAGAATGAAGAAAGATATGCTGAAGCTGAAGAGGTCCTGATTGAAGCCCTGGACGAGGATCCAGAAAACTGGGAACTTGCCTATCAACTGGGAGAACATTACCGCCAGGTTGAGGAAGAAGAACTGGCCCTGGAGAAGTACGATCAGGCTTCAGAATATGCCGGCCGGAATCTAATGGCGCGCTATCAGCTTAATATGGCCTACAGCCAGCTGGAAGCAGAGGACCGGGCTGCTGAAGAGATGGAGAGGTTTGTTGAGATTCAGCAGCAGTACCAGGAGGTTGGTGCCGAAGGAATTGCTCCGTTGCCGGAGGGTGAAGAGCTGGATGAAGAGGATCTCGAGGAGCTGGAAGAACTGGATCCTGAAGAAGAGCTGGAAGAGGATCTGGACGAAGATCCCTTGGAAACCGAACCTCTGGAATAAAGCAGCTTTTATTGCAATTCCTTCTGAAAATGCAATAAATTAAATTAAACAAATGCACCTTTAAAGCACCCTTAAAACGCCCTTAATGACAGGCAGTTTTAATTTTAACAGTAGATATCAGAAAGAACCGGGATAGGTGATAAATTTATGACAATCAAAGCACCGCGGGGGACAAATGACATTTTGCCCCCCGCTTCTTTTAAATGGAATTATATTGAAGAACGCGCCCATGAAATCTGCCGGCGTTACAATTACCAGGAAATCAGGACCCCGATTTTTGAACATACCGAACTTTTTGCCCGGGGAATCGGCGAGGCTACCGACATAGTTCAAAAAGAGATGTACACCTTTACCGACAAGGGCGACAGAAGCATCACCCTGAGACCTGAGGGCACCGCCCCGGTGGTCCGGGCCTTCTTAGAACATAAGCTCTACGGCAAGGCTTTACCTAAAAAATTTTTTTATTTTGGCCCCATGTTCCGCTACGAAAGACCTCAGGCTGGCCGCTACCGCCAGTTTCACCAGTTCGGAGTTGAGGTCATCGGCAGCGATGCCCCCGATGTTGACGTTGAGATAATCATGCTGGGCATTGATTTCATCGAAGAATTTGGTTTCAAGGATTATTATGTAGAAATCAACAGCATCGGCTGCTCTGAGTGCCGGCCTCCCTATCTGGAAGAACTTAAGGCCTATTTATCCGGGAAAGAGGACCTCTGTGAAAACTGCCAGGAAAGACTGAAAACCAACCCCCTCCGGGTGCTGGACTGCAAAAGTCCGGTATGTCAGGAGATCGTTAGCGAGGCCCCGGTGATAACCGAGCATCTCTGTCCGGTCTGCCAGGAGAACTTCAACCAGGTCAAAGAGGGTCTGAAAAAACTCAACCTGGACTTTAGAAAGGTGCCCACCCTGGTCCGGGGACTGGATTATTACACCAACACTGTCTTCGAGGTCAAATCCGATGAACTGGGAGCCCAGGATGCTATCTTTTCCGGAGGCAGATACAACGGTCTCCTGGAAGAGATCGGAGACCGCGACATTCCCGCCACCGGTTTTGCCCTGGGACTGGAAAGGCTGGAGATTCTGCTGGAAGAGGAAGCCCGAGAATTTGGCGATGATCTCCAGGTCTACATCACCACCATCGGCGAGGAAGCCGAGGCAGAATCCCTGGATATCCTCCACCGGCTGAGGAAGGCTGGTTACTCGGCCGATCGGGACTACGGCGGCCGCAGCGTCGGAAGCCAGATGAAGGATGCCGACCGCAAAAACAGTCGCTACTGTCTGATCATTGGCAGCGAAGAGCTTAAAGCCGGCGAGGCCACCCTCCGCGACATGAAAAGCGGGGAGGAAGAGGCAGTTCCCTTGGATGGTATACTGGAGTATATGAGTAAAGTGTTTGAGCCTGGGCTTTAATGGTCGGTACCGGGTTCCTTGCCAATATTCAACAGATGTCATGTCAAAGATACCCTGTCAATTTTCGATAGATGTCATGTCAAATTTCGACAGGCATCCTACTATAATTCGACACGGTTCACCCTGCTGGATCTGATGATTTCTCTTTATCCTATCTCTTTATCTTAATAACTGCAATACTTTTATTTATAACAATACTCTTATCTTAACAATACATTTGCCTATAACTCCAGTTAATTCAGTATATAAGTATATTTTTAAACAAAGCCGGGGCGCAAAAGCCGGCTATCTTTAGAAACTAATTAAAACTAATCATGGCTATTAAGTCTGCTCAGCATATATTCTCTGATTGTTAAGTGAATTATTATTCCAGCCTATCATAGCATAAAATATAAACATCAAAAAGTATGGATGAATACTGTTATTGCCCTAATCACAGGTTCTGCCACGATGAATCTATTAATATATTAATAGAACCCATAATAAATAGTATCCTACTTTTGATTGGATTCCTGAGCTGACTTAATAGCCATAAAACTAATTAGAAACTATTTTACCATTATTTTATCATTTTTTTCTTGATTTTTGTTACCATCTCACTCAGGACCACCCTTTTATATCAGGATCACCTGCTTCAGGCAGAGCACAAAGCAGATATCAAGATATCAGGCCAGTAATAGTGCAAGCATCATTCTGTACCGGGGAACCACTTTTTTAAAAGTTATACCATCCCGGTACAGTTATTATTTTAGGTTTTTTTGTTAAAATTAAGTTTTCAGGATTAACTAAAATGATGAGAACAATGCTCTGATAGTTAAAGGCCTAAGGGCAGTTTTTTAAGCTTCTCCGAAGAAAATAGTTACCCTCCATTAAAAAAGCGTGAACGATGTCTTGATATTTAACACATACTTCTTAAAAAGTTTGAATGGCTTACTGATATTTACCATCTACATATTAAATTCAACAAAATTAAATAACCGATAATAGCTCAGAGTTCTGCAACATTTTTCAGCATCTGATCAGTAATGACTAAAACCGGGACAGGAAATAAGCAATGCTGGAGAACTAAACTATTGAACCTGAAGAGCATGATAAGGAGAGTGCAATAATGAATTTGTCAAATCAAAGGAAGTTAAAGAGAACCCACATCTGCAGTCAACTTGACAGAGAAATGATAGGCGAAGAGGCAGCAGTAGCTGGCTGGGTACAGCGCACCCGGGATCACGGCGGCCTGCTCTTTGTCGATCTCCGGGACAGATCCGGCCTGGTACAGCTTGTTTTCTCCGAGAAAATTTCAGCTGAAGCCCTGAAACTGGCCGAAAAACTGGGCCAGGAAGATGTTATAGCTGTCCGGGGATTAATCAGGAAGAGGCCTGAGGAAAATATTAACCGGGAGATTGCCACCGGAGAGATTGAAATAATGGGAGAGGAAATAGAACTCATATCTCCTTCCGAAACACCGCCCTTTTTAATAGAGGATAATGTTAATGCCGGAGAAGATCTGCGGCTGGAGTACCGCTATCTCGATCTCCGCCGTCCCGAGATGCTGGAAATCGTCAAAACCAAGCATCAGGCCATGCAGACCATCCGGAGTTTTCTCAGCCAGCGGGATTACTGGGAAGTAGAAACCCCGATCCTGACCCGCAGCACTCCGGAGGGGGCTCGGGATTACCTGGTTCCCAGCCGGCTCCATCAGGGGAAATTCTATGCTCTGCCCCAGTCCCCTCAGCTCTTCAAGCAGGTCCTGATGGCCTCCGGAGTCGAGAAATATTTCCAGATCGCCCGCTGTTTCCGGGATGAGGATCTCCGGGCCAACCGCCAGCCTGAATTCACCCAGATAGACATCGAGATTTCCTTCATTGATCTGGAGAACTTTCAAAGAGAAATGGAAGAGCTGATGAGAGAGATCTTTGCTCTGAAGGGAATTCCCCTGCCCTGGGAAGTCCCCCGTATGAGCTACCGGGAAGTCATGGATCGATTCGGTTCCGACAGCCCCGACACCAGATTCGGCCTGGAAATTAATGACCTTTCCGGGATTTTCGCTGACAGTGAATTCCGCGTCTTCAGCGGCACCATTGCTGATGGCGGCACTGTCAGAGGTATCAGAGTTCCGGGAGGAGCCGAATTCAGCAGGAGTCAGCTAGATAAGCTGGAGGATAGGGTCAAAGAGTTTGGTGCCAAAGGCCTGGCCTGGCTGGCCTTTACTGGCGAAGAAGTCAACTCTCCCATTGCTAAGTTTCTCAGCGAAAAGGAATTTCAGCAGCTTAGAGAAGAACTGGAAATAACAGCAGGTGATCTGCTTTTGATAGTGGCGGCCGATTATAAAACAGCAGTAACCTCACTGGGTCAGCTGCGCCTGGATCTGGGTCACAAACTGGATTTAATTCCCGAGGATAGCTTTGATCTCCTCTGGGTCGAAGATTTCCCCCTCTTTACCTATAACGAAGAGGAAGAACGCTTTGAAGCCGAACATCATCCCTTCACCGCTCCCCTCCCCGAAGATATTGAGCTGCTGGAAGAAAACCCGGCAGAGGCCAGGGCAGCCGCCTATGATCTGGTTTTAAACGGGGAAGAAATTGGCGGCGGAAGCATCAGAATCAACAACAGAGATCTGCAGAGCAAAATTTTTTCTTTGCTGAACATGTCAGAAGAGGAGGCCGAGGAGAAGTTTGGTTTTCTGCTCAAAGCCTTCAGCTACGGCACTCCGCCTCACGGCGGAATAGCCTTCGGCCTGGATCGAATTATTATGCTCCTGACCGGAAGAAAGTCAGTCCGGGATGTCATCGCCTTTCCCAAAACCCAGCGGGCCACCTCGCCGATGACAAAAGCTCCTGGAACAGTAAGCCCGGAGCAGCTTAAGGAATTAAACCTGAAAACAATTTCTCCGGAAGAAGAATAGCCAGCAGACCCAGTCCTGGATTTAGCGAATCAGAACTGCCGGATGTCCGGCAAAGAGCTCATCGGATTCTACCCAAGGTGCCCAGGGGTCCTTGCAAATTCCGAATTCCTGACAGACTTCATCCAGGCATTCGGCAACAGTTTACCACTTTACTATCGCCAGCTAGTTACCTGCCACCAGCGAAAGCCCAGGAGGGTTATCAAATAATGCCAGATCAAGAAAAAGAGAAGAAAATCAAAAACCTACTTGAGCAGCAGCGGGATTTTTTTCAGCAGGGCGAGACCAGACAACACTCCCGGCGAAGAGAATTTCTCCTTCGCTTAAAACTAGGTCTCCAGGAGAGAGAAGAAGACATTCTCTCAGCCCTCGAGACCGACCTGGGCAAGCATCCCGTGGAAACCTATGCCGCTGAACTGGGAATAATCAAACAGGAAATTAATTATGTTTTAAAGCGTCTCAAAAAATGGATGAAACCCCGGAAAAGCAGATTATCATTTTTACATTTCTGGTCCCGAGGTGCAGTTCATACCGAACCCTATGGCAATGTACTCATCATTTCCCCCTGGAATTACCCTCTGCAGCTGGCTCTCTTGCCTTTAGTCGACGCCCTGGCAGCTGGAAACTGCGTCCTCCTTAAGCCCTCCGAGCATTCTCCGGCCACCTCCCTAGCAATTGAAGAAATTGTTTCCGATTATCTTCCCTCTGAACTAGTAGCAGCTGTCCAAGGAGCTAAAGAAACCGGCAAGTTTCTCCTGGAGCAGCAGTATGACTTTATTTTCTTCACCGGCAACAAGCAGGTGGGCAGGATTGTAATGAAGAAAGCTGCCGAAAACCTGATCCCTGTCAGCCTGGAGCTGGGAGGCAAATGTCCCTGTCTGGTGGATGAAACGGCCAGACTGGATCTGGCTGCCCGCAGGATCGTCTGGGGAAAGCTTTTGAATGCCGGCCAGACCTGTGTGGCGCCGGATTATGTCCTGGTTCACCATCAGCAGAAAGAAGCCTTTCTGGAGAGAGCCCGGGAGGCAGTCTCCAAATATTACGGCAGCAATCCTGCAGAGAGCCCGGACTATCCCCGGATAATTAATGAAAATCATTTCCAGAGGATTAAAAACTATCTGGATAACACCAAAGGCCGGATTGTCCTGGGTGGCGAGACGGACCTGGAAAACCTTTACATAGCCCCGACCATCATCGATGACATAACCCCCTCCGATGCCCTCATGCAGGAGGAAATTTTCGGTCCCCTGCTACCCGTCCTGGAATATGAGGATATTTCCCGGGCCAGAGAAATAATTGACAGTTTCACCACCCCTCTGTCTTTCTATCTTTTCACCCGCGACAGCCGGCTTAAAAAGCAGCTGATTCAGGAGATTCCCTTCGGGAGCGGCTGTATAAATGACACCCTTATCCAGGCTTCAACTCCCCGCTTTCCCTTCGGTGGCAAGGCAGAAAGCGGAATGGGTGCCTACCACGGCCGGGCCGGCTTTAACCTTTTCAGCCATCACAAGACTGTAATTGAAAAAACCGATCTCTTTGATATTAAACTCCGCTATCCCCCCTATCAGGGCAAATTGAAGTTACTAAAGCGTCTATTTCGCTGGTTTTAATTTTAAAAAAATTTTTAGTCAAAATAGATGTTAATAAGTAAATGTATGGCATAGCATTAATAAGTAAATGTATAGCATTAATAAATAAATGTATGGCATAGGATAAATAAGCAAATGTATGGCATTTAAGTCAATGAACTAAGTCAATGAACTGTCAACATATAATTGTCAACATATGAATGTATGATATAAAGGCATAGAGCCAGAACAAGAATAGCTAATCAATAACATGAAGACTTTTGCAAAAGTCTTTTTTCTTTTTTTTAAACTGCTACTTTTGCTAACAACTGCTACTTTTGTTAACAGTTGTAGGTTAAGGTTGAAACCGATGTAGGTTAAGGCTGAAACCGTCATAAAAGAGAGTAGATTAAGGTTGAAATTATCATAAAAAGTAAGCAGGCGAAGGTTGAAATCGTCAAAAAAAAGGAGGTTTACAACATACTCCTGAACTTAAATATATCTTTTCTAAAGATAATCCTGATTTATTTTGAGCCCCTACTTATCTAAATATAAATGCCCTATCATCTTGATTATTTCATACATCTGTGATATTATTTTATTAACAGAAAAGCTCTGCCGTGTACGTGAATGGTAAAAAAATTTTGACCAACACCAATACATTGGGAGCCTGGTCTCTATCTGCGGCGCAGAAGCCCTTCGGGGGACCTGCAAACCAGATAGGAGGGCACCCACTTTGCAGACAGGGATCAAAATTCTCAAACCACACGGCACGGTGGAGCTTTTCTCCATCAATGTATTTCCTGCAAATTCCTTACAAATAAACCCCCAGCTATATCCTTCTTCTGCTTACCATTTCCTTGCCGATTACAAATTCTTACAGTACCTCCTTCCTGTTAAATCTGCTCCTGTTAATTTTCTCTAAACTTTCAAATTTCTTTAACCATTTCTTATTTGACAATCATTATTGCTGTATCTGCCAAATTTAGCAAACTTTTATTTTTAATTGAAATTTTCTCCCGAATCCTTTGCATTCTTATTAACTTTTTGATATCATATGAGGTAAGCAAATTAATCCAGACAATGTCAATAGCATTTTATGGGTATAAGTTTTCGGCAGGATCTGACTGCCTCTATAAAATGAGTTTGCCGGGGTTTTTTAGCCGCATTTGTTAAATTTTGTACTTGCGGCAGCATCAACCTAAAACATAGTTAAAGTTAAGTAATGTCCGAGGTTAACCAGTGTCCCGGGTTAAACAGAAAAACCAGCTTAACCTGGTAAGACCATCATATATTTATCTCAATATTTATCACATTCCGCTAAATACTGGAGATTTAGTCATAAATCTTGTCTCTCATTCCAATAAATACTGAAGAGTTGGCCTTAGATATTTTTTCTCAAACCCTCGTATACTTAAGAGTTAGACATGAATCATTTTTTTAACCCTATAAATACTGGAGAGTCAGCCATGAATCTCTTTTCCCAAAATAAAAATAAGGATAAACAGCCCCTGGCCTTCCGGATGCGTCCGGAGACCTTTTCCGAACTCCACGGCCAGGAGCACATCACCGCCCCCGGCAAACTGCTGCGCCGGATGATCGAGGCTGACAAACTGCAGTCCCTGATTCTCTACGGTCCTCCCGGAACCGGCAAGACCAGTCTGGCCCGGATCATCTCCTGTCAGACCGAATCCGAATTTATCAAGCTAAATGCCGTAACTTCGGGAGTCAAGGACCTCCGGGAGGTAATCGCTCAGGGACAGGATAATCTTGAGCTTTACAACAAAAGCACCATTCTTTTTATCGATGAAATCCACCGTTTCAATAAGGCCCAGCAGGATGCCCTGCTGCCCTCGGTAGAAAAGGGAATCATTATTATGATTGGGGCCACCACTGAAAATCCCTATTTTGAGGTCAACGCCCCGCTGCTTTCCCGCTCCCGGATTTTTCAGCTGAAGCCCCTGGAAAAGCAGGATATAATCAAAATAATTCACCAGACCCTAGAGGACAAAGATCGTGGTCTGGGCAATCTTGATATTGAAATTTCTCAGGAAACAATAGATTTTCTGGCTGATAGATCGGGAGGCGATGCCCGGGTGGCCTTAAACGCTTTGGAAATCGCCGCCCTGTCCACACCCTCTGACCGGGAGGGCAGGATAGCACTGACCGGGGAAGTAATTGCTGATTCCATGCAGGAGAAGATTTTGAAATACGATAAAAGTGGAGATAATCACTATGATGTCATCTCAGCCTTCATCAAGAGCATCCGGGGTTCCGACCCCGATGCCGCCCTCTTCTGGCTGGCCCGGATGATCAAAGCCGGCGAGGATCCCATGTTTATCGCCCGCCGCATCATAGTTCATTCCGCCGAAGATATCGGCCTGGCCGACCCAACTGCCCTGGGAATTGCCGTCGCTGCAGCCCGGGCCCTGGAGTATGTCGGCCTGCCCGAGGCCCGCATCCCGCTGGCCCAGGCCGTGATCTATCTGGCCACCGCTCCCAAAAGCAATTCCGTCATCACCGGCATCGACCGGGCTCTGGATTACCTGGAAAACAACGACCCCGGTCCGGTTCCATCCCACCTGCGTGATACCCATTACCGAGGAGCTCAGGAGCTGGGCAGCGGCGTGGATTATAAATACCCCCACAGCTATGAGAATAACTATGTCGAGCAGGACTACCTGCCCGAAAACCACCGGGATACCAGTTTTTATCAGCCGGGAGATCAGGGTCAGGAAGAGAAAATCAAAAAATTTCTCCAGCACCTCAAGGAGTAAAGTTAATAGCATATTCTATAAATATATTTTTTCAGAAAAATAATTCATCAAAAAAATATTTCCTGAACCAGAACCATATCGAGTCAATACCATACCAAAATCATTACCATGTCGAGCCAATAGCATACTGAACAAGCACCACATCGAACCAGAACTATATACCCAAATTTTAATAATTAATTCTCAAAAACACCAGGACCAGTGTCAGAATAGTGGTGATGCCGTGAAAGAAAACCAGGGTTATCAGACTATCTCAGCACCGCTCAAGATTACCAATAAGGTTAAGGACAGCCGCTTTATTGCCAGCGCCAGTCCCTGCCCGGACCGGCAGGAAGCCGAAGCCTTTATAACCGAAATCAGTGCTAAATACGATGATGCTAATCACAATGTCTCGGCCTACCGTATCTATGAATCCAGGGAAATCCTGGAATACAGTGACGACGATGGCGAACCGGGCGGGTCCTCGGGCCCGCCGGTGCTGGCCAAAATAGCCGGCCATAATCTGGTCAACACCTGCGTGGTTGTAACCCGCTATTTTGGCGGAACAAAATTAGGAATTGGGGGGTTAATCAAAGCCTATGGCAACTCCTGTGACCGGGTTTTACTGAAGGCAGACAAAATCAAACTCAGCTTATTTTATTCCATAATATGCCGGGGAGATTACCAGCAGCTCGGTATAACCCTCGGCCAGCTGGAAAAGGTAGGAGCAGAAATTAAGGGAACAAGACACGTTGATAAGGGGTTTTCCGTTGAGGCAGTCGTCAGAGCCTCAAGCTTTGACAGCCTCTCACAGGAAATCACCAGAATAACCGGCAACAGAGTGGATTTAACTAAAAAGGAAAGTAAATTTTTACCTAATTGACAGAGTGATTTAGCTATGTTACAATAAAACTCGATATTAATACTCAAGATTATGAGGTGGAAAAAATGAAAATTTCAACCAGGGGTAGATATGGTCTGCGGGCACTGGTAGATCTGGCCATGCATCAGGATGATAAGGCAATTCCGCTTCGGAAAATAGCAGAACGGGAAAAAATATCAGAGCAGTATCTGGAACAGCTCTTTGCCAGTCTGAGAAAAGCAGGCGTGGTAAGCAGTGTTCGTGGAGCACACGGAGGTTACCTGTTAAACAAAGATCCGGAAAAAATAACCGCCGGTGATGTCATCAGAATCCTGGAAGGACCTATCAGTCCGGTCGATTGCGTTATGGATAGTTATAACTGCGAGCAGGCCAACAGCTGTGTAACCCACGATCTTTGGAACATTTTAAGCAAGCAGATAGGCGAGCTGCTGGACTCTTACACCATTGCCGATTTAAAGAAAAAAGCCGAAATCCTCGAAAAAAATTAACACTCGGATTTTAATAAAACAGACACAGGCAGCTTACGATTAAATAAACCGGCATTTTATATTGACTTTTGGTTAATAATTTTTGATTAATTCAACCCGATTCGGCCGGGATTAACCGGATAATTGCAGCTATTTAATTAACATTCAGCTTTCTTCATTCTTCATTTTAAGTCTGCTCAAATCAGACCTGCATTTGATTGATAGATTTCATGATTAGATTTATATTTCGATTATAATTATTTGGGTTATAATTATTTGGATTATAATTAATAAGATAATTTTAGATCTGTTTTTTTGAGCCCAATAATTAACACAATAATTAACCCATAAACCGAGTCTGAATGATTAAATTTGTAACTGCAAATCAATAATCATATACTTTAATAAATTAATTATACAATTGATTCCGCTGCATAAAGTCTAATTTAACGAAATTTCGAAATTATAACCCTTTGCAGAACAACGATTTTGATAGAAAACTTTACGAAAAATTACTTCCTTCCCTCAGTGCCTCAACAATTGCATTATTAAAGAATAAAGCCTGTTGATTAAAAAAGACTATTGATTAAAATTGTATTAATTGATTAAAATTGTATTAATTAAAAATTAAATAGCCCAGCCCATAAAAAATCTATTTAAAAGTCCAGTACTGATCTTTCAGTGATAAAGGCAGTCAGATATTTCGGCAATAAAAGCAATCAAAAATTTCAGTAATAAAGGCAGTTAGATGTTTCAGTAATGAAGTCAGTCGAAAGAATTGCAGTAATTAACCAGGTTTCAAAAAAGATCAGGCGCTTAGGGCGCTTAACGGCTGTAACCCTTGTTATTAAAGGCAATAAAAAGGCAACAAATATTTTTTTGCCTTAATTTACCCTGACAAACTAATAATAATCGATCTGGAACGAGGTGAATCCATTATGAGCAAACGTTATTATTTCGATCATGCTGCCACGACTACCCTTGATCCTGAGGTTTTTCAGGCCATGGAGCCCTTCTTTCAGGACAAATTCGGCAACCCTTCCAGCATATATCAGGAGGGCCAGCAGGCCGAACGAGCCCTGACCGAAGCCCGGGAAAAGGTGCAGCAAATGATTAATGCCGCCGACAGCCGGGAAATAATCTTCACCGGCAGCGGCACTGAAGCCGACAACCTGGCCATTAAAGGTGCAGCCATGGCCCGTATGGACAGGGGCAATCATATTATCACCAGCAAAACAGAGCATCATGCAGTTCTCCATACCTGCGAATTTCTGGAAAAACACCTGGATTTCGAGGTGACCTATCTGCCGGTTGATGAGGAGGGCCTCATAGATCTCCAGGAACTTGAGGAAGCTATCCGTCCCGACACCATATTGATCACCATCATGACCGCCAACAACGAAATCGGCACCATTCAGCCAATCTTCAGAATCGCAGAAATTGCCGGAGAACACGATATTTACTTCCACACTGATGCCGTCCAGGCAGCCGGCCAGCTGGAAATTGATGTTCAGCAGAGCGGAGTTGATCTCCTCTCGCTTTCCGCCCATAAAATTAACGGACCCAAGGGTGTGGGAGCTTTGTATGTCAAAAAAGGAACCAGACTGTTGCCCCAGATGCAGGGCGGCGCCCAGGAACGTAAACGCCGGGCCAGCACCGAGAATGTCCCTGGCATTGTAGGATTCGGCAAGGCCGCCGAACTGGCAGTCAAGCGTCTTCCAGAAAAACGCCAGAAACTTATCAAATTCAGAGATAGAATTATCGACACCGTCCTGGATGAAATCAGCGAAGTAAGGCTTAACGGCCCGCGGGGAGATCAGCGCCTTCCCAACAATGTCAGCTTCTGTTTCCGATACATTGAAGGCGAATCAATTCTGCTCAATCTCGATATGCTGGGCATAGCAGCCTCCAGCGGCTCGGCCTGTACCTCGGGCTCCCTGGACCCCTCCCATGTGATGCTGTCCCTGGGCTTAAGCCACGAAGTAGCCCACGGCTCGCTCCGCATCTCCATGGGCTATAGCACCACCGAGGAAGAAGTCGACTATCTCCTGGAAAATCTCCCCTCGGTGATCCAGAAACTGAGAGATATGTCCCCCCTCTATGAAGGCTAATCTTTACCAAGTTTCTTACTAAGAGTGAAAACTATATGCAAAAGCGCTAAAGTATTATTATATTTTGCCAATATATAATTAATCAGTTTGAGAAATAATTTATTGTATTATCGCCTATTTTTGATATCATATAATTAAACAGAGATCAAAAAACTTTAGAGCTATTTAGCTAAATTAGCAGAAACAGTTCTTAATCCAGTTTAATTTTATTGATAGAATAAATAATTGATTAAAAAAGGAAAATAACAGCTGAAAAAGCAAATAAGTATATTTCAATAGCAAATAGTTGTAAAGCAGCAAATAACAGCAAAGCATATTTAAAGCCATTTTATAAGCTTATTTAGATTAGATTCAGATTTTCAAACAAAGATTAATCCTAAGATTCATCTATAGAATTATTTAAGGTTTTACAACAACAGTTTAAGGAGTTGACTCAAATGTATTCAGATAAAGTAATGGACCACTTTCAATGCCCCAGAAATGTAGGCAAAATGAAGGATCCCGATGTTGTCGGCGAGGTTGGCAATCCCACCTGCGGTGATATCATCAGAGTCTATTTAAAGATCAGCGACGACGAAATCATTGACGATATCAAATTCAGCACCTTTGGCTGCGGCGCTGCGGTAGCCACCAGCAGCATGGTCACCGAACTTGTCAAGGGCAAACCCCTGGATGAAGCCCTTCAGGTCAGCAAGGATCAGGTCGCCGAAGCCCTGGATGGTTTGCCACCGGCTAAGATGCACTGCTCTAACCTGGCTGCCGACGCCATTAAAAACGCCATCTCCAACTACCGTCAGGGTAAAACCGGCTTGGAAAAGGATGACCCGGAAAACAAAGTACCTCACGAGCACCATTAACCATAATTAATAACCATAATTAATTAACTCTCATAAACTAATTTTCAAGTCTTATGATCAAATTAATGGTTCATAAATCTGTTACTCAAAAATCAATTTTAAATAGTGATGGTTATTTGATTAATTTTAAAACCACATGATCAATAATATTTTTCAATTATCCCCATGAAAAATAATGATTTCTCAATTGCTGATAGTTTCTAAATGGATTTTTTAAAACAGAATCAATATATTCTATTCAAACAATTAAATACTCCAACAAATCAACCACTTCCAGCAGTTAACTAACACAAACATTATCAACATCTCAAATTGCAGCAAGAAGGTGATTTTCAGTGGCAAGAGTAATGGTCGCCATGAGCGGAGGCGTCGACAGTTCTGTCGCCGCCGCTCTTTTAGTTTCTCAGGGACACGAAGTTATTGGTGCCACCATGGAGGTTTTCCCCGATTACGAGCAGCGCAATGAAGAAGAGGGAGGCTGCTGCTCGCTGGCCGCCATCGAAGATGCCAAAAGGGTGGCCTCCCGGCTTGACATCCCCCATTACACCCTCAACTTTAAGGATATTTTTCAACGGGAAGTCATCGATAATTTCGTGGCCGAATACAGCCGGGGGCGCACTCCTAATCCCTGTGTAGTCTGCAACAAAAAAATAAAGTTTGCCGCCCTGCTCCAGCGGGCCAGGGGACTGGACTGCCAGTACGTGGCCACCGGCCACTATTCCCGTATCAAAACCGAGCCGGAGACCGGCCGCCATCTTCTCTACCGGGCCATTGACCGCGACAAGGACCAGAGCTACATGCTCTACGGCTTCACCCAGCATCAGCTCCAGCACACCCTCATGCCCCTGGGCGAACACGAAAAAACAGCAGTCCGAGAAAAAGCTCGCGAACTGGGCTTCCGGGTTCACAACAAACCCGACAGCCAGGAGATCTGTTTCGTTCCCGACAACGATTACCATACCTTTCTCGAACGCAACTATCCCGAAATCGGCGAACCGGGCGACATCTACTATTACACCGGCAAAAAAATCGGCCGCCACCGGGGCCTGCACCACTACACCATCGGGCAGCGCCGCGGCCTGGGCATTTCTCTGGATCATCCGGTCTACGTGGTCGAAATCGACAGCACCCACAACGCCCTGATCGTTGCCCCCCGGGAAAAACTCAAGTTCCACGGCCTCAAGGCCGAGCAGATTAACTGGATCGCCTACTCAAGCCCTCCGGAAAAAATAGAAGCAAGCGTTCAGGTCCGCTATAACTCCCGGCCCGTACCGGCCCAAATCCTGCCCGGTCATCAAGCAGATTCTAATAACAGTTCAAACAGTTCTACCGATAGCTCCACTAATACTGAGCCATCAGCTCATCTTGATGGAAGACAGTCAAACACTCCCCGTTTTGATGAAGGTCCAATGGCCCGGCAGACAAAACAGACTATCGCCCAATCAAAAAATAAGCCAGATTCAGATATGACCTCCAGAAGAGTCACAGTAGAATTCAAAGACAGCTGCACAGCCGTAACCCCAGGTCAGTCAGTCGTTTTCTATCAGGACAAATTAGTCCTGGGCGGAGGGATAATTTCCAAAGGAATCAAACAGGAAAATTACGTCGAAAAAATTTTCGATTAATCCAGAAAAAACCTTGACAGACCATATTTTTGATGTTACCATATAAAATGTCGCAGTCAAAAAAACATTAAATAAACCCGGAATTTTCGGTATGAAATTACCTTAATACGATTTGCAGATTTAATTCAAATCAAGGTTTAAATTTCAGCATATTTCAGCTTAAACCCGGGCCTGATCAACTTAATTTTTGCTTGACTGCAGCACCTTTTAATGATAAAATTAACTTCCGAAGCACAGCAAACAACAGGCTGAAAAGATTTTTCTAACGGTCAGTTCTAAATCGAAGTTCAAGCCCCAGAAGAACCTTGAAAAGTGGATAGTTAGAAGTTTTAGGAAAGCAGGCGGAGAAACAAAGCGTTAGCGTTTAAGATTTAAAGATTTGAAGGAGAGTTTGATCCTGGCTCAGG
>PWHA01000001.1 GCA_003554685.1 Halanaerobiaceae bacterium | reverse complement strand
CATTACCGGTCCTATTCCCGGGATAAGTCCGGAGCCCAGATATCTTTTAACCCCCTCCTCACTGGTAGGGGCAGAATAGCGAAAATCAGTAATTTTAAACTGTCTCCCGTACTTGGAATGGTTGGTCCAGTAGCCCTCCAGTTCCACCACCTGTCCGGGATCGGGGGCAGGCAGATTTCCCACTACGGTTACCTTTCTCTCCTCTTCCAGAAGCTTGAGTCTGGCAACCGTAAAACCATTTTCCTCATTGGTATAGGTTATCCGATCAATCTGACCCTTTATCCTTTCCTTTTCTGCAGCCATCTAATCACAACCTGTAGATAATAAAATTTGCCATGCTCAGGTTCAGAAAAATACCTATCTATATTATATGTCAGGATTGACCTCCTGGCAAATTATAAATTAAGCTACCAGGCAGGAGCAGCGGCTTTATTCTGGAATTTATAAATATAAAGCCAAATCAAAGTGAGAACAATAACTTAAAATCCGAAAGGGAGGATAAAATGAAATCCCACAGCGAATATCTCTGGTTCAACACAGATAAGAGAATGGAACTGGTTAATATTACCGAGCAGGTCAGAGAAGTTATCAAGCAAAGCAAAATCCAGGAAGGACTCTGCCTGGTGAATGCCATGCACATAACCGCCAGCGTTTTTATCAACGATGCTGAAAGCGGCCTGCATCAGGACTTTAAGGACTGGCTGGAAGAACTGGCTCCCCATGAGCCGGTTTCTCAGTACCGGCACAACACTTTTGAAGATAATGCCGATGCCCATTTAAAGAGGCAGGTGATGGGACGGGAGGTTGTGGTGGCGATCACCGAAGGAGAGCTGGATTTTGGACCCTGGGAACAGATTTTCTACGGAGAATTCGACGGTCAGCGTGATAAGAGGGTGCTGGTAAAGGTTATGGGAGAATAGTCTCTTCCAGCTCCTCTAAGTCCTGGAACAGTTTTTCTGACCAGGCCAGCAGTTCCTCATCACCCGCAAAATTGCCGACCAGCTGAAGTCCGGCCGGGAGTTCGTTTTTAAATTTACCGGCCGGGAGATTGACTGCTGGAAGTCCGGCATTGGTCCAGGGCAGGTTCATAACCGGATCACCGGTGCTTTCCAGGCCCTCTGGTGCAGGGCCGGGAGCCGGAGGTGAGATCCAGAGATCAATTTTCTCTGCTTTCATTATTTCCTGAAGCTCTGCCCTCAACTGGATCTGCTGACTCCTGTCCTGCCGGTAGGTTTTATCGCTAACCCGCTTTCCGGTTTCAATCAATTCTGCAGTTGTCTGCCGGTAGCTGTCAGCATACTCCCTATACCAGCTGGAATGAATTTCAGCAAATTCCCTGGCAATTAGCCGGTTGTGGCTCCGGTTTATCTCCTTAATATCAGCAAATATCTCAACTTCTTTCAGCTCATACCCCCGGCGGGATAAGAATTTCAGCTGGCTGGAAAAAGCCTCTTTTCCCTGATAGGAAGTCTGTTTAAGATAGGGGCCAACCGGAATTCCGAGGGCCGGAGAGGCAGCTTCTTCAGGACTGACCTCACTTTCTCTCCAGTTCTGACAGACAAGCCTGGCTGCCCGCCGCATCCCTGCCATATCCTGGGTAAATAATCCTGCATGATCGGCGGAAGGTGAAAAGAGCAGCATTCCCTCGGAGGGAATCCGGG
The DNA here is from genome assembly GCA_003554685.1 of Halanaerobiaceae bacterium. Lineage (GTDB taxonomy): Bacteria > Bacillota > Halanaerobiia > Halanaerobiales > Halarsenatibacteraceae > T1SED10-84. The sequence continues at coordinate 8,746 of PWHA01000001.1, read as the reverse complement.
CAAAACTGGGCTTAAAGCCAACTATACCGCAGAAAGCCGCCGGTCTTATAACCGAACCGATAGTCTGGGTTCCAAGAGCCAGGGGACAGTAGCCGGCAGCAACCGCTGCTGCCGAGCCGCTGCTGGAGCCTCCGGGAGTATGGCCCGGATTGTGAGGATTGCGGGTTGGTCCCGGAGCAAAATAGGCAAATTCAGTGGTCACGGTTTTCCCTAGCATCAGGGCTCCAGCATCCCTCAGGTCAGCAATTAATTTCCCCTCCTTTTCGGTTAGTAGCTCTGGAGGCAATCTGGAACCTGCCCTGGTGGGAAAACCCTCCAGATGGAAGAGATCCTTAACTCCCACCAGGATGCCATAAAGAGCCGGTCTCTTTTCTGCTGTCGGGTACTTCTCCTTAAGACTATCAGCCTGCTGCTGCAGCCTCTTAAATCTGTTTTTTTCAGGCAGCAGAGCTTTAATATTATCTTCCTTTAGAGCTATTTCCCGGGCTTTATACTGCAAATAGACATCCAGAGCTTTACTTCCCCGGCACAGCTTTTTTGCTGTTTCCTCCAGCCGCTCTGAACTTATCAGCAAATTATTCATCTCCTTCATCCTGAAGAATTTATTCTCTCTATTATTCCTGCGAACCAGGTAAAGCTATCTGCAACTATCCCTAAATTTCTTCGAGAATTTCTTTGGAAAATTCATAAACCGCTTTTATAAAAATCGATAAAAAAGACTCATAACTTTCTGTAGAAGTAATAAATACTACTGTAAAACTTATAAATGCTCCTGTATAATTAATAAAAAAGCAGACACTATTTTAATCCTGTGCCTGTCCTATTTTAAATTTTGTTTATTTTACCACCAGAACCGAAGTTGTGGCATACCTAACCACCTTGTCACTAATACTTCCCAGGAAAAAGCGCTTGACACCACCCAGTCCCTTATCTGCCAGAATTATCAGGTCATAGTTCTCTTCTTCTGCAACATCACAGATTACATCGGCTGGATCTCCCTTACGCAGCAGAGTATCATATTCAAGTTCTGCCTCTGTCAGGATCTGTCCGGCCTCATCCAGCACCTGCTGTCCCTGTTTTTCCAGGTTTTTTTCCTGGGCTTCCCTTTCTTTTAAGCCCCGGTGAATGGCTGCATGGGTTGAAGCTTCGGCAATATCAATTACCTGGTTAATATCTGCCACCACTGTTATTAAAGTGATATCAGCCTTCATACAGGACGCAAACTCTACTGCTTTCTCGACTGCTCCCCTGCTTTTTTCTGAACCGTCCACTGCCACCAGGATTTTATTCACACTATCCACCTCCAGAAAGGATACTAAAAGTTTTCGATCTCGATAGAAAAAGAGACAAAATTATATATATTTTTCCTGTTTTTATTATATCACAGATAGAATAAAAAAAGAAGTTCTGCAGAAGCTGTTTTGTTACAAACATAACAGACGCTGCCGTATTTCTTGGTATTAATAACCAGGATAACCAGAAATAAAAAACCACCTGCCTTAATCAGCAAGTGGTTTTTTTTAATTCCAAAATTTATTTAAGTGGAGCTAATACTAAAGACCAGCTTTGGCCAGGGCATCTGTTACTGCTTCTATCCAGCGTTCAGAACTTCCGGTTGCTCCGGTAAAGGTATCGACTTCAGCAGAGTTTGCTTCTACAAAACGGTCCGGTAGCTCTATTCTGGCTTCATGCCATTCATCCAGTCGGTAATCCTCATCCTTCAGTTCACCATCAGAAACCTCTTCCAGTTCGACAGCTGTAATCTCTCCTTCTTCTATTGTAACAATTGCAATATTCCAGGAGTTATCTTCAACTTCAGAAAGTCCCATAAAGGTGCCATCAAACTGTTCCACTCCTTCTGCTTTCTGCAGGGCCATTTCCACTGCAGCCATGGCCTTTTCACTGGTGCTGGTCGCACCTGTATAAACATCAATTTCGGCAGAATTTGCTTCTAGAAAACGTCCAGGCAGAGCCTCCATAGCTTCATGCCATTCATCCAGCCGGTAATCCTCATCCTTCAATTCTCCCATATCATTGTACTCCAGAAGATCCACGGAGATTATATCATCATTTTCCAGAGTTACCCTGGCTTCCACAAAACCCCGGGAAAATTCGGAAAAACCAATATAAATATTATCTTCCTCATGACTATCAGCTCCGACTGCCAGAGTCAGACCTATCACAACTGCCAGTACAAGACCAAAGACAACTAGTTTTTTCAAAATAAATATCCCCCTTTGAAAGTTTTAAAAATATGTTTTCAATAATGTTAATTATATAACATGCTAGGGGGGCTGTCAACTGGCTGAGATAAAATTTCCCAGCTAAAATCTGCTTTCACGGAAATTTAACTGGAGAAATTCAAATTGCCAGATTCCAGCTAGACACTATTTTTTCCAGAGCGGCAAGCAGCTTTTGATTATCACTGCGGCTACCCACTGTAGCTCTAATTGTATTTTCCAGGCCCAAAGCCGCACCGGGCTTAACTATAATCCCCTTCTCTTCCAGTTTCTTGGCAATTTTTCTACTGGCAGCTGGAGTTTCAATCAGAACAAAATTTCCCTGGGATTTTTGATAATCAAGCTTTAATTCTTCCAGTTTCTGATAGAGATATTCCTTTTCCCGGTTATTCTTTCTTCTGCTATCTTTAATATGCTGCTGGTCCTTTAGAGCCGCACAGGCAGCGGCCTGAGCCAGTCTGTTGGAATTAAAGGTATCCTTCAGCTGAGTTAAATAGTGAATAATTTCCGGGCTGCTGATGCCATAACCCACCCGGAGTCCAGCCAGACCATAGGCTTTGGAAAAAGTTCTTAAAATTAAGAGATTGGGCCAGTTTTCCCGATCTGTTACTGCTGAAAAATACTCAGGATCGGTAACATATTCATGATAGGCCTGATCTAGAACCACCAGCACATGTTCTGGAACCTGCTGTAAAAATGAAGTAATCTCTGCAGCAGTTAACAAGGTTCCGGTAGGATTATTGGGATCACAGATAAAAATAAGCCGGGTCTTATCATTGATCTCAGCCCTCATGGCAGAGAGATCGTGACGGTAATTTTTGTCTAGAGGTACCGCTACCCCCCGGCAGCCCTTGGATTGAATGTAAACCCTGTATTTAACAAAGGAGGGATCAGCATAAATTATTTCTCCCTGGTTTCGTCCCATCAGCTCTACCAGCAGACCGATTAATTCGTCGGAACCATTTCCCACAATAATTTCTTCAGGAGCAATGTCATAAAAACCTGCTAAATCCCGGCGCAGCGGCTCGGCCGTGCTTTCAGGATATTCCTTAATCCTGTTCATTTCCCTTTTTATACCACTCCGAACCCGGGAAGAACAGCCATAGGGATTTTCGTTGGAAGTCAGTTTAACCGGCTCTGTAATATCATAATCTTGTCTGATTTTCTCCCTGTCCCGGCCGGGTTCATAGGACCTGAGGCCGGAGAGGTTTTTTTCAAGCAAACTGGTTAATTTCATGGGGTCTTCCCTCCTCAAGATCTTCCTGCTCTGTTTCGGGGAAAAACCTGGAATAGGAACCCAGGATCTTAAAATGAGAGGTTTTCTTTTTTAGACCTGTGATGATTTCCTTAATCTTAGGCTGTTCCAGGTGACCGCTAAAGTCTATAAAAAAGAGATAGTCACCCAACATTTTTCTGGTGGGCCGGGATTCAATCCTGGTGAGATTAACATTCCGGGAGGCAAATTCAGCCAGCATTTCATGTAAAATTCCCGGCCGGTTCTTAATCGGAGAACAGATTATTGAAGTTTTATAGCTATCTTCCTTTTCAGCAGAGTCCCTACTGCTCAACTCCTCCAGGTGGGAATCTTTAGAACGAGAGAGAACTACAAACCGGGTCCAATTAGAATCATTATCCTGAATATCAGCTGCAATAATTTCCAGCTGATTTAGCCGGGCTGCCAGCCGGGAACCGATTGCTGCTCTGACTGCCGCTCTGTCCTCCTGACCCCGGGAAACAACTTCAACCGCCTCAGCAGTGCTGCTTACCCGGCGGATCAGACAGCTGTCTGAGAGTTTCTCGAGATAATCCCGGCACTGGGCCAGAGCCTGAGGATGAGAGTAGATCTCCTCAATCTCTGATATTCTAGTTCCCTTTCCGGCAATTAACTGCTGGTTAATCGGCAGAATAATTTCCCCTGCTATATTTAGCGAAACCTTATGGGCCAGATAATCTAAAGTCACATTAACCGATCCTTCCAGTGAATTTTCAATAGGGACAACTGCCAGATCAATCTCGCTGCGGTCAACAGCCTGGATTAAGTCCGGAATCTCCTGGCAGGATATTCTGCTGAAATTATCCAGCCGGGAGATAAGTTCTTCTGCCGCCAGCTGGGTAAAGGTTCCCGGCGGGCCGAGATAACCAAGTCTTTTCATATTCATCACATCCCTGTTATCAGGTTTAGATTGCCGAGGGCAGGACCCGGTCAATATTGCGATCATCATAGCTGCCCATTTCCTTAATTTCCTGCATTAAAAGGTGAAACTTATCCAGTCTTAAAGACTGAGGACCATCTGATAGGGCCCTGCGGGGTTCAGGGTGCACCTCTATTATCAGGCCATCAGCACCACAGGCCACAGCTGCCCGGGCCATCGGCCTGACCAGCTCCCAGCGTCCGGTTCCATGACTGGGGTCGACGATAACCGGCAAATGGCTGATTTCTTTAACCAGGGGGACCGAACTTAAATCCAGGGTATTTCTGGTCTCCTCGCCAAAGGTTCTGATTCCCCGCTCACAAAGAATAACCTGGTGATTACCTTCAGTCATAATATACTCAGCAGCCAGCAGCCATTCCCTGATGGTTGCTGACATGCCGCGCTTCAGCATCACCGGCTGTCTCAGACTGCCAATGGCAGAAAGCAGAGGGTAGTTCTGCATATTACGGGCTCCTATCTGGATTATATCGGTATATTCAGCCACCAGTTCCAGATGTTCAATATCCATAAGTTCGGTGACAATTTTCAGGCCTGTTTCCTCCCGGGCCCTGGCCAGCAGCTCAAGTCCCCTCTCACCCAGACCTTGAAAGGAATAGGGCGAGGTTCGGGGCTTGAAAGCTCCCCCCCTAAGTATCTCTGCTCCTGCTTTTTTAACCTCCCGGGCAGTGGTCATAAGCTGCTCTTCATTTTCCACCGCACAGGGCCCGGCCATTACTGCAGGAACTTTACCGCCAATTTTCACCCGGTCCAGCTCAATAACAGTTTTCTCCGGCTTAAATTTCCAGCTGGTAAGTTTATAGGGATCCAGAATAGCTATCACCTTTTCCACACTGGAATGAGAGGCCAGCCGGTTTTTCAGGGTCTCCTTATCTGCTCCCTCACCGATCAAACCTATTACGGTCCGCTCTACTCCCCGAAAAACATGGCTGTCATAATCCTTTTCCGGTACTGTTTCAAGCACCTGCTCGAGTTCTCCTTCTGCTGCTTCTGGTTTCATTACTACAATCATTTCAGCATCCTCCTTTAAATTTTGTTTGAAAATTGAATTGTTATTTATTTGGCAATTGAATTGTTAAAAAACAGGCAAATTGATTTAAACCAAAAATATCAAGTCGATGGATCTGCCTTAAAAACCCCCTAAAAAACACAAAAGCCGCCCCTTGCAGGGCGACTGTAATCGCGATACCACCTGTCTTGATTCCTTGTGATTATGAGTTGCTAATGAACAGAGGAATCATCTCTTTTGAGAGCTGACACTCTCTCACCGGGTAACGACGGAAGACGGCCGGGCTTACTTTCTTTCAGCTGGCAACTCAGGGGGGAAATTCAGCCGTGAGAAATAACCGGTTTGCAGTGCCACCAGTTTCCTTGATATTTCCAGAGGCTTACTTGGTCCCCTTCACAGTTGTTGGGTCTTTTAAATTGTTAAAGTGAATTATAGCAGGATTTCTGAGGTTTGTCAAATGTTTTTTCCGGATTCTTAGAAAAAAATTCAGACCTCGACGGTCCAGCCGTAGGGATCCTCCCGCCGGCCGGTCTGAAGGCCGATTAGATATTCATAGAGTTTGCTGGCAACTTCCCCGGCCTCTCCCCCGTTAATTTTCATCTCCATCTCATTCCATTTCAGCTCCCCGATGGGAGAGATAATTGCTGCAGTCCCGGTGCCAAAGGCTTCCTCCAGGCTGCCCTGCTGATAGGCCTCAGCAACCTCCTGAATTTTTATCCTTCTCTTCTCAACTTCCATTCCCCAGTTTTTGAGTATTTTTATCACCGAGTCTCTGGTGATCCCTGGCAGAATGCTTCCCTCCAGCGAGGGGGTTATAATTTTGCCGTCAATTTTAAAGAAAACATTCATGGCGCCTACCTCTTCTACAAATTCCCGCTTAACTCCATCCAGCCAGAGGACTTCATCATAACCCATTTCAGTCGCCCGGAACTGGGCCTTTAAGCTTCCGGCATAATTTCCTCCGGTTTTGGCCATTCCTGTTCCTCCCTTGACTGCTCTAACATAATCGGTTTCCACATAAATTCTGGTCGGCTTGATCCCCTGAGAATAGTAGGCAGCCACCGGAGACAGGATAATAACAAATTTATAGCGGGAAGAAGGTTTAAGCCCCAGGTAAATCTCGGTGGCTATGGTAAAAGGCCTGATATAAAGAGAGGTGCCGGGTCTGGAAGGAACCCAGTTTCTGTCCACCTCAACGGTCTTTTTCACAGCCCTGACAAAAAACTCGGGATCCATCCGGGAAATACACATTCTCTCATTGGAGTTATTAAACCTGACAGCATTCATATCAGGCCGGAAGAGCAGCACCCGGCCGTCCTCTGCCCGGTAGGCTTTCAGGCCCTCAAAGGTAGTCTGACCGTAATGACAGAAAGCTGCTGCCGGGTCAATCTCCAGAGGGCTGTAGGGTACAATTCTGGGATCGAACCAGCCTTTTTCACTCTCATAATCCATAACAAACATGTGATCCGTAAAGGTTCGACCAAAACTTAATTCCTCATCCGGAGGGGGAGTCTTTCTCTCCTCACATTTCTCAACGGTAATTTTTTTATCCATTCTCAGTCCTCCTGTTAGCTTGGTTTAATAAAATTTAAGACTTTAGTAACAATCCAGCACCGCTCCGCTGGCAGCCGAACTCACCAGGCTGGCATATCTCCTCAAATACCCATCCTTGATTTTAGGTTCCGGCTTTTCCCAGTCTGCCAGCCTCCTTTCAATTGAAGCCTCTGTAAGATCAGCAGAGAGGCTTTCCCCCGGGATATCAATTTTAATGATATCATTTTCCCGGACGGCAGCCAGCGGACCGCCGGCCATTGCCTCCGGTGAAATATGCCCGATTGAGGCTCCCCGGCTGGCTCCGGAAAAACGACCATCGGTTATCAGGGCTACCTCCCTGTCCAGCCCGGCTCCGGCAATTGCGGAGGTGGGCGAGAGCATTTCCCGCATACCCGGTCCGCCCCGGGGACCTTCATACCTGATAACCATCACATCACCTGCATTAATCCGACCGGAATGAATGGCACTGACGGCAGCTTCTTCAGAATCAAAGACCCGGGCCGGTCCCTGATGAACCAGCATCTCCTCGACTACTGCAGCCTGCTTGACAACTGAACCCTCGGGAGCAATATTTCCTTTAAGAACAGCCAGGCCTCCGGTTTGATGGTAGGCCCTGTCAAAATCCCTGATGACCTCACTGTCTCTGACCTCCACTCCCTCCAGATTTTCCCGAATTTTATAACCGGTTGCTGTCAGCAGCTCATCGTCCAGCAGATCATGCTGCTGCAGGACTTTCATTACTGCCGGAATTCCCCCGGCTCGATCCAGATCCTGAATATGGTAACTTCCGGAGGGGCTTAAACTGCAGAGATGGGGGATTTTGTTTTTAATTTCATTTATCAGGTCTATTTTCAGTTCAAGACCTGCTTCCCGGGCGATGGCGGGCAGATGAAGGGCCGTATTGGTAGAGCAGCCCAGGGCCATATCAACTTTCAGGGCATTGAGAAAGGCCGCTCTGCTAACAATATCAGCAGGTTTAATTCCCTTGTGATAGAGGCTGACAATCTGCCTGCCTGCCTGTTTGGCCAGGCGAATCCTGGCGGCCTCCACTGCCGGAATGGTTCCGTTGCCGGGAAGTCCCAGCCCCAGAACCTCGGTCAGACAGTTCATGGAATTGGCGGTGAACATACCGGCACAACTGCCGCAGCCCGGGCAGGCAGCTTCTTCTATCTCAGCCAGTTCTGTTTCAGTAATCCGGCCGGCCTTGACTCCGGCCACACCCTCAAAGACAGTTTTTAAGTCAATATTTTCACCCCGGTACTTCCCGGCCAGCATAGGTCCACCGCTGATTACCAGGGCCGGGATATTTAACCGCAGAGCGGCCATCAGCATTCCCGGGACAACTTTATCACAGTTGGGAATTAATACCAGAGCATCCAGAGCGTGAGCCCGGGCTACTATTTCCACTGAATCAGCAATCAATTCCCGGCTGGCCAGAGAAAAATGCATCCCCTGATGGCCCATGGCGATCCCATCGCAGACCCCTATTGTGCCAAATTCCAGAGGAGTGGCTCCAGCCAGCCGGACTCCGGCTTTTGCCGCCCGGGCAATCTTATCTAAATCGCTGTGACCCGGAATAAGCTCGCTGAAGGAATTGCAGACTCCAATCATTGGAGCTTCCAGTTCCTCTTCAGTTAATCCCAGCGCCTTAAAAAGCGAACGCTGGGGAGCGCTGTCAATTTTTTTCGTCACCTGTTCACTGTTTTTTTTCATGATTACACCCCACTTTCTTT
>PWHA01000092.1 GCA_003554685.1 Halanaerobiaceae bacterium | reverse complement strand
TTACTTTGGCATTGGCCTCCTGGGCTGACTCTGCCCTGACAACTGTTCCCACTACAATCTTTTTACCGACACCCATACCTTCAATAACCGGCTTGCCGACAACATCTACTTTAATCAAATTGGTGGTACCCGGTATGCCGACCGGTGCTCCGGCGGTAATTATCACCATGTCTCCATCCTGAACCAGGCCCTTTTCCAGGGCAACCTGGGTAGCATTTTCAATCATTTCATCGGTGGAATCTGTGACGGCTGAGACCAGAGGATATACTCCCCAGATCAGCGTCAAAAAATGCTGCACCCTGGCGTTAGGAGTAACCGCTACAATTTTGATTGGCGGGCGGTACTTGGCCACCTTGCGGGCTGTAAGCCCCGAACCGGTGGCGGTAATTATAGCCTGGGCCTCCAGATTCACGGCTGTTTCACAGGAGGCATAACTGATGGCCTCGGTGGCGGTGTTGCTGCGGGGCTCTTTAATGCCAGCAATTTTCCTGGTATAGGAAATGGAATCCTCGGTTTCCCGGGCAATCCGGGCCATGGTTTCCACCGACTTCACCGGATATTTACCGGCAGCAGACTCACCGGAAAGCATAATGGCATCAGTGCCGTCAAAAATGGCATTGGCCACATCAGAGGCCTCGGCCCTGGTGGGGCGAGGGTTCCTGATCATGGAGTCCAGCATCTGGGTGGCGGTAATCACTGGAATGGCAGCTTCATTGCACTTTCTAATAAGCTGTTTCTGGATTATAGGAACTCTTTCCGCCGGTATCTCCACACCCAGATCTCCCCGGGCTACCATAATTCCATCAGAGACCTCGATGATGTCATCAATATTCTCCACACCCTCTTCATTCTCAATCTTGGGTATGATTTTAGTATCTTCAGCTCCAGCTTCCTCCAGCAGTTTGCGGATCTCAATCACATCACTGGCCTTGCGGACAAAGGAAGCTGCCACAAAATGTACTCCCTGCTCAACCCCAAAGCGAATATCATTACGGTCCTTGTCAGTTAAGGCCGGCAGCTGAACATTTACTCCCGGCAAATTCACTCCCTTGCGGGAACCAAGTGTTCCTCCATTCACAATTCTGCAAAAAACTTCAGAACCCTCAATCTCTTCAACCTCTAATTCAATCAGGCCATCATCGACCAGAATCATGTTCCCCGGCTTTAAATCTTCAGGAAGCCCCTGATACTGGACGGTAACTTTTTCTGCTGTTCCTTCCACCTTTTCGGTGGTCAGAATAATCTTTTCATCCTGCTTTAATTCCACTTCACCTTCAGCCAGATCCCCGGTCCGAATCTCCGGACCCTTGGTGTCCAGCATAATTCCCAGGGGACGATTTACTTCCTGTTCAATCTCCTTGATTAAATCCATTCTATGTTTGTGCTCCTGATGATCACCATGAGAAAAATTAAAGCGGGCTACATCCATTCCCTTTTCAGCCATTTCCAGCAGTGTTTCTTTATCATTGCTGGCCGGTCCCAGAGTACAAACAATTTTAGTCTTACGCATATTAAATCCCCTTCCTGATATATAATGATTGTTTTATAATTGTTTTTTTGCTTTTTTGGCCTTTCTTCAGGAACTTTATTTACCTTTCTTCAGAGAAAGTTTATTTGCCTTTCTTCAGGGAAATTTAAATGAATCATAAATAAATCACGACAGCACATCTTTCAGGTCCTGCTCTCTGCTCTATGTGCTCTATTTACTCTATTTGCTGTCCTGTATCCTGAGCTTTTTCGGAGCTGTTTGCATCTTCAGCTCCCCAGCGATTCGATTTAACCCTGAGAATTACCGGTCAAATTCTCATAAAAATAATAATCATCCTAAAATCTTAGCAAGATTATACAGTGACTCATCAATCTGTTTTTCCTGCTCAAGAATAACATCGTAATCAACGGTAACCATTTTATCCTGATTGATTCCCACCATCACTCCCCGGCCTCCTGATTTTATTACCTCAACTGCTTTAGAGCCCAGTTTGCTAGCGGTAACACGATCCAGGGCTGAGGGTGAACCTCCTCTCTGCACATGACCCAGAACAATAATTCTCACTTCAAATCCGGTATTTTCAGTGATTATCTCCCCGATCTGAAAGGCTGCACTGTACTGTTTTTTCTGTTTTTTGGTTTGATCCAGGCAGCAGTCCTTAATTCCTTCAGCTACCAGAATGAGATTGTGAGATTTTCCACTTTCATAGCCTTTTCGGACTATCCCGCATACCTCTTCAATATCAAATTCAATCTCCGGAATTAATATAGCTTCCGCCCCCACAGCCAGTCCTGACTCCAGGGTTAACAGGCCGTTATTCCGCCCCATGGTTTCTATCACAAAAACTCTCTCATGGGAAGTGGCGGTATCTCTTATTTTGTCAACCGCATCAACCACTGTATTAACCGCAGTATCAAAACCGATGGAATAATCTGTTCCGGATAGATCATTATCAATGGAGGCTGGAACGCCCACTGTCGGTATGCCCTGTCTTTCTAGAGCCATAGCCCCCTGGAGGGATCCATCTCCTCCAATTATAACTAGAGCCTCTATTCCATAATTTTTAAGGTGGGAGATAGCCTCTTCCTGACCTTCGGCAGTTTTGAAATCCTCACTCCGGGCAGTAAAGAGAAAGGTCCCTCCCCGGTTTATTTTGCCGGAAACATCCTTATCTTTTAATTTAGATATTTCCCCCTTGATCAAACCGGAATATCCTCTGCTGATTCCCATAACTTCCATATCCAGATTCAAAGCCTGCCGGGTGACAGCCCGTACAGCCGCGTTCATTCCCGGGGCATCTCCTCCACTGGTAAGGACCCCTATTCTTTGCATGGTTGTTACCTCCTTAGGTTTATTCCGGCCTGGTTAATTTAACATTGAAAAACCTTTATGCCTGTAAATCGTAAATACATCATATCACCGGACTTTCTCGCTTGTCAAGGTATAGCAATTTTCACAAAACATTTGTGGCAGTATATAATTAATATTTTGATTAATGTTTTCTCGAACCACAATTAATCTTTAATCCAGTTTAATTCAGCACTGAAAATGTTGATTTGCATCTTGCCTGCTAAAGTGGTAAAATTTATTTCTGTAGGGAAGCCATTTTTGCCTCGTACTTATTTTAACAAACCTTTATCGACTTATCGACCATTATTAAATTATCAAAGCATTATCAAACCTCATTAAAGCATTTTGTTTATCATTAAAGCATTATTGACTATCTTTAAAGCATTATTGAAAAGCATTATTGATCATTACTATTAACTCAGGAGTGTGATAATATGAAAATTGGAATCTTAACCGGTGGAGGAGACTGTGGTGGATTGAATGCCGTAATTAAATCGATTGTCTGGAAGGGAATCAAGGAATACAATCACGAGTTTGTTGGCTTCCGGGATGGCTGGAGGGGTGTTCTGGAAAATGACTGGATGGAATTAACCATGGATGATGTTATTGATATTCTGCCTGAAGGCGGCACCATGCTGGGAAGCAGCAGAACCAATCCCTTCAGTGCCGGTAATGACCCTGAAGATGTCAAAAGAACCATGGAAAAGGAGGACATCGATGCCCTGATAGCCATAGGCGGAGATGATACTCTGGGAGCTGCCAACAAACTTTATCAGCAGGGAGTTAAGATCGTAGGTGTTCCCAAAACAATGGACAACGATCTGGAATGCACTGATATGACCTTCGGTTTTATGAGTGCCGTTCAGGCCGCCACCGACCATCTGGATCGCCTTAAAACAACTGCCCGTTCCCATCACCGGGTGATCGTCTATGAAGTTTTTGGCCGCTATTCCGGCTGGACTGCCCTCTATGCTGGCTGGGCCGGGGATGCCGATGTAATATTGACGCCGGAAAAAACCTACAGCATCAAAGATATCTGCAGTTACCTGGAGCAGCGCCGGCAGCGGGGTAAGGATTATGCTATAGTAGTTGTGGCTGAAGGAGCCACCACCACAGAAATGGATGAAATGATGGCAGAGGATGAAGATACCGATGAATACGGTCATGTAATCCTGGGCGGTATTGGTGAATATCTGGCCGATGAAATCGAGGAAAGAATGGACTGGCAGACCCGCTATATCCAGCCCCGTCATATAGTCAGGGGTGGAACTCCCACTGCCTTTGACAGAATTCTTTCCAGCAGATATGGACTGGCCGTCATTGACTGTGTGGAGAAAGGCGAATTTGGCAAAATGGCAGCCCTCAAAGGTCAGGATATTGAAATAGTAGATCTGGCCGATGCGGTAGCCGAAACAAAAACCGTACCACTGGACCTTCTGGAAAAACCCGAGATCTTCTTCGGTTAAGACTGATTACAGAAAGCAGTTTAACCGGGTTTACTGTAATATAGAAAGTATGATCCATTTAAAACAAAGAACAATAATTGATAAAACAAATAAACTATCAATACAGAAAAACCCCCGATCACCCAATCCGGGGGTTTTTTTCTTTACCAGTTTATTTTGTCCCGGGAATTATACATTAAACTTTCGATTCAATATCTCATACACCTCTTCAGCCTCTCCCCGGGGAGTTTTAATCTGATAATCACCCTCTCCCATACCTTCAATTTTAATCAGAAATCCCTCGGCAGTCAACTCCTCTTTAATCCTTTCCGCTTCTTCCCGGGTGTGTACCACATAAACAATCTGCCACATGCTTCTTTCCTCCCCTCGCCGATTGGAGTATGTAGGCTGTTTGCTGTTACCTTTGCTGTTACAACTGGATATCAAAATAAATTCACTAAAACAAATTCGTTAAAATTAATTCGTTAAATTATAAATTCGTTAAATTATAAATTCTCTAAATAATATATTCGTTAAACAATAAATTCTCTGACTTAAACTCACTGCTAAATTAAATTTGATAAATATCAAGCAGTTCCTTTAAATTTGCTAGATATCAAGCAGATCCTTGCCGGCAATACCGGGCTCGGTCATTTCATAGGGGTTTAATATTTTTTCCAGCTCCTCAGCGCTTAAAATTCCCTCTTCCAGAATGATATCCTTGACCGACCTTTCCTCTTCCAGAGCTCTTTTAACAATCCGGGAAGCAGTCTCATAGCCCACATGGGGATTGATGGCCGTTATAATACCCACACTTCTTTCCACCAGCTCCCGGCAGCGTTTCCGGTTGGCCTTTATACCGACAATGCAGTTGTCAATAAAGGTCTCGAGGGCATTTTCCAGCATCTCAATCGATTGAAAGAGGTTATAAACCAGCACCGGCTGCATGACATTCAACTCCAGCTGACCGGCCTCGGCAGCCATGCTGATTACCTGATCATTGCCTATTATCTGATAGGCAACCTGGTTTACCACTTCCGGAATCACAGGATTGACCTTGCCGGGCATGATGGAAGAACCGGGCTGCACGGCAGGTAAGTCAATCTCATTTAACCCTGCCCGGGGGCCCGAGGACATCAATCTTAGGTCACTGGCTATTTTTGAAAGGTTAACCGCCGCCGTTTTCAATACCGAGGAAACCCCCACCAGGGCATCAACATTCTGGGTGGCATCTATCATGTTTTCCGACTGTCTTAGATTCAAGCCGGTGATTTCCTTTAAAATCTCGGTAACACTGTTGACATACTCGAGGTCAGCATTGAGTCCGGTGCCAACCGCTGTAGCTCCCAGGTTGATAACCTCAAGATCTTCGATGGAGGCAGCAATCCTGTTCCTGTCCCGGCTCACTGCTGATGCATAGGCTGAAAATTCCTGACCCAGCCTGATGGGAACAGCATCTTGCAGCTGGGTCCGGCCCATTTTAATCACATCATCAAACTCCCGAGATTTCTCCCTGAGAGCTTCCTCCAGCCTTCCGACCTCAATCACCACCTCCTCCAGCATTCTGATGGTGGCAATTCTGATGGCGGTGGGCAGCACATCATTGGTTGACTGGCTCATATTGACATGGTTGTTGGGATGGACAAGCTGATAATCACCCTTGGTTCCTCCCAGTATTTCAATGGCCCGGTTGGCCAGCACTTCATTCATATTCATATTGATCGAGGTCCCGGCTCCGCCCTGAACGGCATCGACAATAAATTGATCCTGCAGCGAACCCCCGGCCACCTCATCACAGGCCTGAATAATGGCCCGGGCCTTCCTATCCACCAGCAATCCTATATCCCGGTTGCTGATGGCTGCCGCCTTTTTCACCAGGGCCAGCGCTTTTACCAGCCGGGGATGTATTTTCAGGTTGGTAATTTTGAAATTTTCCGCCGCCCGCAGAGATTGAATCCCGTAATAGGCTGTGACCGGCACCATCTTTTTTCCTATTGAATCAGCTTCTTCTCTGGTTTTCATCTCCGCCTACCTCCAGTGTTATTATGAAAAATCCTCAACTTTGAATCCCTTCTTTTTGAATTCCTCAACAAAATAATCTCTCTTTTCCTCAACCGGCCAGATTTCTGCCGGCAGCAGGAGAATCTGCCTCCCACCTTTTCCAGTTTTCCCGGCCAGTATCAGGGGAACCCTCCCGCCTTGAGCCTCCTGAATCACAGTCCTGATTTTCTTGAGCTCCTTATTTCCCTTTCCTGAAAACTCAACAACTATCGGAGGCGCCTGCAGCGGAACCAGCTGTCTGGCAATCAGATTATCCTCATCCTGTTTGCCCGAAATTAAGACCACATCACCCTCGGTCAGCCTGCCGCTGTACCTGCGGTAAATATCAGGAAAAACCACCACATCCAGCTCAGCGCTGATATCCTCGATGGTTAAAAAGGCCATTCTGTTGCCATTTTTGGTGATATGCTCCCTGATATTCTTAATAAAGCCGCCCCGCAATAGCCGGGCTTTTTTGCTGTCAGCTTCTTTAAGACAGCCCAGGTAGGCAAAAAGCTGATAATAGGGCGCCAGAGGATGGCCGGAAACATACACACCCAGGTATTCTCTCTCCAGTTCCAGTTTTTCCTGATGGGTATCCTCCTCCATCTCGGGAAAATTAAACTCCCCGCTGTAAAACTCCTCCTTTTCCTCAACCAGATCAAAAAAAGAGGTCTGCCCCTGGGCCTGAGCCGCTGTTGAACTGTTAAATCTGGAATACAGTTCCTCGCAGCTGCTGACCAGCTGGGATCTTTTCTGAGGCATGCTGTCAAAGGCTCCGGCCAGCATCAATGATTCCAGCGAAGTTCTGTTGAAGGCGCCCAGATCCACCCTCTCGAGAAAATCTATGATATCCTGATAGTCCCCCTGCTGGCGGCCGGCAATAATGGCCTCGATTGCTCCTCCTCCCAGATTTTTAATGGCCTTCAAACCAAACCGGATCTCCTCTCTGCCGGTATTGACAAAATCATGACCGCTCTCGTTGATATCCGGCGGTAGAACCTTAAGCCCCATTTCCCGGGCAGCGGAAATATAATCTGCCACCTTGTCAAGATTGTTCATCACGCTGCTCAAAAGGGCAGCCATGAACTCGCCCGGATACTGCGATTTTAAAAAGGCGGTCTGATAGGCAATCATAGCATAGGCTGCACTGTGGGATTTATTAAAACCATAGCCGGAAAAGTAGGCCATCTGATCGTAAATCTCATGGGCTGTATCTTCAGCAATCCCGTTTTCTTTGGCTCCTGCTATAAAGCGCTCCCGCTCCCGGGCCACCAGCTCCTCTTTCTTTTTGCCCATTCCCCGGCGGAGAATATCAGCCTCTCCCAGGCTGAAACCTCCCAGTTTACTGGCAATTTCCATTACCTGCTCCTGGTAAAGGATCAGGCCAAAGGTGTCCTTTAAGATCGGCTCCAGAGAGGGGTGAAGATATTCCGGTTCCTTCTCCCCATGACGGCATCTAATATAGTCCTCAACCATGTTGCTGCCCAGTGGTCCGGGCCTGCCCAGCGCCAGTAGAGCAATCAGATCCCCGAAACGGTCCGGCTTAAGCCTCCGGTTGAGATCCTGAAAGAGCTGAGACTCCATTTGAAAAACCCCGGCGGTCTGCCCTCTGCCCAGCATGCGGTAAACTTCCTGGTTGTCCAGCTTAAGATTATCAATCTCAATCTCTTCTTCGTGATTCCCTTTAATCCTCTTAAGGCTGTCCTCAATCACTGTCAGATTCCTTAAACCCAGAAAGTCCATCTTTAAAAGCCCCAGCTCCTCAACCTCTTCCATCGGCAGCTGGGTTATCCGGGTACCATCGGATAGCTGCAGGGGAACCAGTTCCACCAGCGGTTTCGGTCCGATAATCACCCCGGCAGCGTGGGTGGAAATATGCCGGGGCATGCCCTCCAGCCGGGAAGCCTTCTCCAAAAGTTCGGCAATCTGCCTGTCCTCCTCGGCCAGGGCCTCCAGCTCGGAATTTTTCTCCAGGGCCTCATCCAGGGTTATCCCGGGTCGGGCTGGAATTTTTTTTGCCACCCGGTCAACTTTGTCATAGTCCATTCCCAGACCCCGGCCCACATCCCGGACCGCTCCCCGGGCTGCCATGGTACCGAAGGTGCCAATCTGGGCCACCCTCTCCAGTCCGTAACGTTCGCTGACATATTCAATTATTTCATCCCGGCGGTCATCAAAGTCTATATCGATATCCGGCAGGTTCAATCTTTCAGGATTGAGAAATCTTTCAAACAAAAGCCCGTATCCCAGGGGATTGATCTTGGTTATGCCCAGAAGAAAAGAAACCAGACTTCCAGCAGCCGAGCCTCTTCCCGGTCCGACCCTGATTCCCCGCCGGCCGGCTTCCACCACAAAATCCCTAACGATTAAAAAGTAGGAGGCATAGCCCATATCGATAATTATATTAAGTTCCTCCTCCATCCGCCGGCGGGCCTCTTCATCTCCCGGCAGCTTTTCCTGCAGCGCCTCTTCACAGTAATAACGCAGCAGTTCCTTGGGACTGGATCTCTTATCCTCTTTACCCTTCCTTTTCACCTTCTTTACTTCATTCTCTTTGCCTTTTTCTTTGCCATTCTCTTTGCCATTTTCTTTGCCATTTTCTTCATCCTGCTCTAAATCATGCTCTATTCCCTTCTCTAATTGCTTCTCCTTATCATCTTCAATTTTATTTTCCTTATCATTCACTTTACCATTCTCAGTTGGGTTCTTATTTGGATTCTTAGTTGGATTCTTATTTGCATACTCTTTCCCATTCTCTCTGTCATTTTCTTCAATATCAGGATATTCTGGCAGATGAAACTGATCAAATTCCAGCTCCACCTTACAGCGCTCGGCGATCTTCACCGTATTTTCCAGGGCCTCCGGAACAGCCCCAAAAAGTTTCTTCATTTCAGCAGTCGATTTAAAGTAAAACTGATCACCCTGGAACTGCATTCTATCTTCATCCTGAATGTTGGTGCCGGTCTGCAGGGCCAGCAGAAGGTCATGCAGCTCGGCATCCTCCTTGTTAAGATAGTGGCAGTCATTGCTGGCAATCAGACCTGTCTCAAACTTATCAGCCATCTCAATCAGGATGGGATTAATCCTCTTCTGCTCCTCCAGGCCGTGATCCTGAAGTTCAATAAAAAAATTATCTCTGCCAAAGATATCAAGGTACTCCTGCAGAGCCTTTTCCGCCGCATCCCGGCGCTCCTCGGTCAACAGAACAGCCAGCTCTCCCTGCAGGCAGGCAGAAGTAGCAATCAGCCCTTCGGCATGCCGGGCCAGCAGTTCCTTATCCCCCCGCGGTTTATAGTAGAAACCTTCAAGATGTCCCCGGGAAACCAGCTGAATCAGATTGTGATAGCCCTGATTATTTTCAGCCAGCAGAATAAGATGGTACCTGGTCTGATCCTTCTTCTCCAGTCTACTGCCTGGTGTGAGGTAAACCTCGCAACCCAGTATCGGCTTTATCCCGGCCTTTCTGGCCTGGCGGTAGAACCTGATCATGCCATAGAGGGAACCATGATCGGTCAGAGCAACCGCCGGCTGGCCAAATTCCCTGGCCTGCTCAATCAACTCTGACAGCCTGATGGCCCCATCCAGCAGGCTGTATTCGGTATGATTATGAAGATGGACAAAATCAGCCATTAATTTCTCCTTTCCAGCTGGTACCTTACCGGTTGGCACTGTTTTTTCAGCATTTACTCGGATCCTGTTTCTTCAATTATTTCTTGATTCCTGATTGCCTAGAAAATATGCCGTTTAATTTTCATATCCTTTTCATATCCTTTTCATATCCTTTTGCACCCTCACAGGAGCATGTGGGTTTACTTTTTATGATTCCTGATCATCTTTGTGACTCCCTGCTTTGTAACTCCCTGCCTGATTATCTTTGTGACTCCCTAAAGGTAAATACTTTACTTTGTTTTTTAAGGCCAGTATGTTATAATAATTTCAGATATAGTGATTAAAGTGATTATAATGATCATCATGCTTATAATGCTTTTGATTATAAACAAGTATCAGGAGGTGAAGTTTTAATGGATAGAGAAAAGGTTGAAGATGTCCTGAATCAAATTCGCCCCGGCCTTCAGGCTGATGGTGGC
>PWHA01000034.1 GCA_003554685.1 Halanaerobiaceae bacterium | reverse complement strand
TTTACATGAATGGAGATTTCGCCGGAGAGTTTCAGGCTGACTTTTCTTTCAGAGATTATCCCCTGGAAAAGCTGGATTTTGAAGAACTGGAGGATCTGGCCGGACTGGCTTCAGGCAGCGGCCGGGCTGCAGGCAGCTATGATAATCCCGGTGGTGAAGGGAACATTGAAATTCAGGGATTGTCCTGGGAGGGACAGGATTTAGGTTTCCTGACTGGCTATTTTGGCTATGAAGACGAGAGATTAACCATCTCTCAGGCAGACTGGCAGCCCGGTCCGGGAGAATACAGTCTGAGCGGGAGCATTTCCAGTCTGCTGACCGATCCTCTGCTGGATTTAAGGCTGGAGATGGCAGAGGTTGAGCTGGATTACTATCTGGAAAGTTTTGAGGTGGAAACACCGCTGGAACTTGATTATCTTTTTGGCGGTGTGCTGAATCTGCGGGGCAGTCCTTCTAAGCCGGAAGCCGAAATTGATTTAACTGCAGAATGTATTACTGGAGAAAGGGGAAGAATAGAGCTGGCCGGCAGGGTAGGTCAGGAGTATGATGTCAGCCTGGCGGGAGAAAATGTTAAACTGGACTGGCTTTCAGCTTTCTTTGATGAGGAGATAGATTTTAGCGGGGAGCTGGAGTTTGCGGGCTCTCTTTCCGGTCCTCTGAGAGAGCCGGATTTTGAACTGACGACGCTGGCCAGCAATATCGGGATCGGTCCCTATCAGATCAGAGAAATTTCCGGAAGGGTCAGCCTGAGCGAGGGTGAAATTTTAACCCTGGATCAGGAACTGATTGCCGAACCAGGCCGGGAGCTGAACCTGACAGCCAGGCTGCCCTGGCATGAACCTGCTGAAGCTGAGCTGGACTTAATTGCCCGAGATTTTCCTCTGGATCCCCTGGCAGGATTTTATCCCGGTCTCCAGGAGCTTACCGGTTCTTTGGCAGGAGAGGTTAATCTCAGGGGGGTTTCCCTGGATGGGCTGGAGATGGATGAGCTGGAGATGGATGAGCTGGAGACCGAGGGTGAGCTGGATGTAATTGTGGAAAGAGCTGATTTTGGCCAGGAGCAGGCTCTGGATCTGAACGGCAGGCTGATATTCAGGGGGCAGCGGGCAGAACTTGAGGATTTTCTGGCAAGAATAGATGGAGAAGAAGTAGTATTTTCGGGAGGACTGAATCTAGCCGATTTCGATAATTTCTGGGATTTGAGGGCGGATGTTACCGATCTTTCTCTCATTCTATGGGACAGCAGCGGTGATTTGACCGGTAATTTGAGCATGACAGGTCCGCTTTTCAGCCCGCTGACTGCCGGAGAAATTACCCTGGACAATTTGATTGCTGTTGTGCCTGAAGAAATAGATTTTCAGGAAATAGCGCCAGAAGACCCGGGTCCAGAGGAGGATAGCGGTTTCAGCCCCCAGTTTGATGTTCGAGTAACAGTGGGCAGCAATAATTACTTTCAGCATGAGAATGCTGAGGTTTTGATTCAGCGGGGAGAACTCAGGCTGCTTTATGCTGATGATTTTGAGATTGACGGACAGCTTTCTTCCAGTCAGGGCTCGGTTTACTTTTATAATAACCGATTTTCGGTGGAAACGGCCCGGCTGGATTTTGGCCGCCGTCAGGGTTTCATTCCCCGGGTGGCAGTCCGGTCCAGGACAACAGTTGATGGCAATGAGATTACAGTTAATCTTGACGGCCCGGCAGATAATATGACAACCACCTTTGTCTCCACCCCGCCCATGGGAGAAGAGGAGATCATTTCCCATCTGATTGGCCGAGGCGGTCTGGGAGGTGTGCTGGCCGGTGAGCAGTTCAGCATTCCCCAGGTGGTGCAGCATGAGTTTATGCGGATTGTAAGAGAAAGACTGGAATTTAATATACTGGCGAATATCTCGGCCCAGATTCGCCGGGCTCTGGAACTGGACCGCTTTGAGCTGGTCTCTGAAGGCGGTCTGATTGCCGATCAGGAGATGACACTTTACATGGGCAAGGAGCTGGGTGACCGTCTTTATCTTGAGAGTGAGAGCCGCTTTGGATTTGATGAACGGGACACTTCGCTTTCTTTCCGCTATTTCTTTACCGAGCGTACCTTCCTGGAAGGAACCTTTGATTCACTCGATGATTTTTCCATATCGATTGAAACCGAGATTGAGTTTTAAGTGAAACTGAAGTGAGTTTTAAGTGGAATTAAAAGCAGAGCCTGATGCTGCCCGGTGAAAAATAAAATTGGAAATTTAAAATAAATTCTCATGCCTCTTTGGGTCACAACAATATTGGGTCACATCAATACATGAAAATAAAACTGCATATTTTTCAAGGTAATTAGCAACCGGGGTTTGAAGCAGTATTTATCAGCGGCACTGCACTTATAATTTATATTATTCTTTTTGCATTCAGATTAAGAGTGGGAGAAAAACAGATACAGATTAAGAATTAGAGAAAATCAGTTTAAGATTAAGAGTGGGAGAAAAACAGATTAAGAGTGGGAGAAAAACAGATACAGATTAAGAATGAGAGAAAATCAGTTTAAGAACGGGAGAAAAACAGATACAGATTAAGAATGAGAGAAAATCAGTTTAAGAGTGGGAGAAAATTTGAAAAAAGAATGGGAGAAAATTTGAAAAAAATCAGGAAATATTAGGTCAGGAAGCAGAGATGAAGATGGCAAATTTGAGTAAAATTAATGGCTATTATCCAGATTATCCAGATGAAGGAGGCTGCTAAATGAAGAAATCAATTTTGTTAACCGCTTTGTTAACCGGAATTTTGCTGCTCTGTCTGGTGCTTGTCCCGACCGGGACAGCAGCCCAGGAGATACTGGCGGAAATTGAAATTACCGGCAATGAAAATATTCCGGAGGGGGAGATCCGGGCGCAAATTTCCAGCCAGCCCGGGGATGAATATGATAGAGAGGTTTTAACTGAGGATATGGAAGCTGTTTATGAGATGGGATATTTTGAAGATGTTAGCGTCAGCTTCCAGAGTACGGCAGAGGGCCTGAAAGCTATTTTTGAAGTCCAGGAATTTCCCCGGCTGACCGAGGTTGATCTTCGAGGACTGGATGATGTCTATCAGGAAGAGGAGGTCAAGGAGATTCTCGGGGTGGCTGAAGATGAAGTTCTCAATGCCGAGAGGCTTAATATAGGAGTCCGGGATCTCAGTAACCGCTTCCAGGATGATGGCTATATTCTGGGGCGAATTGAGGATGTTGATGTTACGCCTGAAGGCATTCTGACTGTTGATATCAACATCGGTTATCTGGAAGAGATAGTCCTGGAAGGAAATGAGAAAACCCGGGATTATGTAATTCTAAGGGAGCTGGAAATGGAGCCCGGTGATCCGCTAAATTATAATCAGCTGCAGCGAAATCTGGAAAGAGTCTTCAGGCTGGAATTTTTTGAGGACATTTATCCCGACCTGCGGATGGTCAGTGAAGCGGAAAATACGGCCAATTTAACCCTGGAATTTATGGAGGGTAATACCGGCTCGATTAATTTCGGGGCCGGATATCAACAAAACCCCGAGGGCAGCAACTGGTTTGGTTTTCTGGATCTGGAAGAAAAGAATCTTTTTGGCAGAGCGCAGGAGATTTCCCTTTACGGCCGGCTGGGCGGAGAAAGAGAGCTCCGGCTTAGCTTTTATGAGCCCCGGTTATTTGGCACCGATCTTTCCTTTGATATAGAGGGAGCTGATTTTATCCAGCGGGGTGATCGTTTTAGAGAGTTTACCACAGCCCTGGGCTATCCTCTCTTTAATGACTGGCGGGGCAATGTCAGATTCAGACACCGTAATAATCTTCATGAAGATATTTTAACCCGCAGCATGACCTTTCGGGGCAGGCAGGATACCAGGAATAACCCGTTTTTTCCCCAGAGCGGGGGAATAAATGAGCTGACTCTGGAGTTTGGAGGTTATCTTGTTGGTGGAGATGAAGATTTCATCAAGTATGGTGCTGAGACCAGAAGATTTACCGAAGGATATCAGGATGATCACGCCGTGGGACTGCGAGTCAGGACCGGTTTGAGCGATGCTGAACTGCCGGAACAGGAGAAGTATGCCATTGGCGGCCCCGATACTCTCCGGGGATATGACCGGATGACCGGAGATAATATGCTGCTGACCAACCTGGAATACCGGGTGCAGATTATTGATAATGTTCAGGGAGTGGGCTTTCTGGATATCGGGCATGTCTGGAATCATACCCCCGATGAAGACTCTCCCGAAAAGATCTTCCGTACATTTTATTTCAGTCGTTCTCAGGGATTGGGGGTCAGGGTCGACACTCCCATTGGCCAGGTTAGGCTGGATTATGCCTTTGATCAGGACTGGAGCGGAACACCGCATTTTGGTTTTGGACATACTTTTTAAACAACAACATTGCAGACAAATATGAGGCTGCTGGCACAGTTGATGCTGCAGCTTAGTATATTCTGAACTAAGGAGGATCAGGTGGTGAAATTTACCAGGAGAAAAATGATTGGGGCTGCTGTCATTGGAGTTCTTATTATAGCCGGGATAGCCGGAATTACCGGGGTAGCTGAATTATCCCGGGGAGTGGGGGCCTCGGATCTGGAAGAGGGGATTATTGCCTATGTCAACCTGGAAGAGCTTTTTGAGGCCCATCCCGATAAGGCTCTGGCGGAAGAGAAGCTGAATCTGGAAGCCCGGGAACTGCAGCAGGAGCTGGAGGAGAAGGCGGATGAATTGAGCCAGGAGGAACAGCAGCAGATGCTGCAGGAGTATCAACAGATTCTCAGTGAACGCGAGCAGGAGTTGATTGCAGGAGTGCTGGAGCAAATTGAAGGTTTGATAATTGAGCTGGCTGAAGAGAATGGTTTTCAGGTTGTGCTGGACGGTCAGAATGTGCTGTATGGGGGATATAATTTAACTCCTGATATAATTGAAAGAATGGAAGAATAATGTGTTTATTCCGGTTATTTCGGTGATCCGGGTATTCTGATGTTTCGGGTGTTCCGGTGATTCGGGTGTTCCGGTAATCCGGGTATTTCGGTGATGAAGAAGGGTGATGGATTTAGAGATGAAGAAGAATGATGGGTTTAGAGGGCTAATTTCAAAAGAACTATAACCTGGTTAAGAGGTAGGTAATGTCAAAAGCTCTATGAAAAACCGGGTTTAAGAGGTAAAGGGAGGTGGCGCTGATGGAAGAGCAGGAGAAAAAATCTAAAGGACTGTCTGAAAAGCTGAATCCAGGTTTGGGTCTGGTGGTGAAAAGGCTGCTGCTTTTCACGGTGCTGGCTCTCTTTTTTGCTGCCGGGGCAGTCGGGCTGGTGTATCTGTCGGCCCAGGTTATAGCTCCGCCGGATGAGATTTCTCTGGAAATTGAGCCCCGGGGGGCAGAAAATGATTATCAGCAGCAGGTTCAAGAGCAGTCCCAAAAGCGTTCTCTGCTGGACGAAGAGCTGGCTGCTGTTCGGGATAACCAGCACCTGTTTCGCCAGGAGAGGCTGGATGAAATTGAGGGTCTGCTGCAGGAACTTAAGGATTCGCGCAGCTGGTTGATTGACCGGGAATCTGAGCGTTTCCGGCGGGAGAGGGTCAGAGAAAATGAAAGGCAGCTGGCTGAGTTTGAGCAGCAGCGCCGGGCTGAAGCCAGCAGGGAAACTGACAGGCTGCAGGCAGAAATCGAAGACAGGATTGCTGCGATTGATGTCGGATATGATCCCGAAGATGAAGAGCTTCTCCACCAGATAAGAAATCAGGCTCTGGAAGAATACCGGGAGGAGCTACTGAGCATAAGAGTTAAGCTGAGGACGTTAATTTTATCTTCAGAGAGAGAGGCTGAGCTCAGAAAGAGGCTGGAAGCCATTGAAAATATTGCTGAGGAAAGGGTCGGGCAGATAAGAGCAGGACTGGATGCTCAAATTGACCAGCATGTTATGCGGGAAACAGCCCGGCTGAGGCTGGAATTTGTTAATGCTCAGGAGCAGGCCCGGGAGGAGATGCGAAGGGATATTGCCGAGAGAGAAAGAGAGCTTGAGGAGCTGCAGGTTGCCTGGGACCAGTCAGAAGAAGAAAGAATTGCAGACGAGTTGAGCGAGCTGGAAAACAGGCTGGAGCGGCAGTATGCCAGGCTGGCGGAAAATCAGCTGGGTTACTGATAGTTCTGGTAGTTTGAAGATCTGAGAGATCTGGCAGAGCTGGTGAAGATTGCCGGGTAAATGCGGATTGCTGGGGCCTGCAAAAAGATGCGGGGGTCTGCAAAAAAAGAACTGCAAAGAGGATCAGTTAAGCCTGTTTTTAATCCCTGTTTTCCGGATGGGACAGGTGAGTTTGAGGAGGCTGCTATGTTTGTTATGAAGGATTTTTTTTGGGGACCTGCTAGGGGAGCTGCTGCTGGATTTGCAAAAAGAGCCGGCCTGCGGCTGGTGATGCCGGTGCTGATGCTGGCTTTGATACTGGGGGCGATTGGCCTGCTTAATTCGGGCTGTGAGCTGATTGAGGAACCCAGCCCGGAGGTGGGCCAGGTTGATCTGGAGAGGGTCCTGGAGGAAAGCCGTCCCGGGCAGGAGCATCAGGCTGAATTAGACGAGGCCGGCCGGGAGATGAAGCAGCAGTATGAAAGTGCCGGTGGCAGTCTCTCAGAAACTCCGGAGCAGGAAGAAATTTATCAGCGCTATCTGAGACAGAAAGAGAGGCTGGAGAATAATTTTCAAGCCAAGCTGGAAACAGTGCTGGCCGAGCTGGCCGAGGAGAAAGGCCTGAAGACGGTGCTGACAGCTGAGGTGGTTTATTCAGGAGCGTTGGATATAACCGCTGAAACAGTGGAGAGGCTGGATGAACTGGTTGAGCTGGCACTGGATGAGAGCTCCTGGCAGGAGGCTGGAAGCTTCGGGCAGGAGGAAGGGGTCTCCGGGCAGTGAGCCGGAAGCTCCGGACAGGAGGCTGGAAACTTCGGGCGGGGAACCGGGCGTTCCGGACAGGAGACTGGAAGCTTTGGACGGGGAGCCGGGCACTTCGGCCAGGAGGCTGGAAACTTCGGGCAGGAGGAAGGAGAGGAATATTTCAGTGCAGAAGACTAAATTTACTGCGGGAGAGCTGGCCGAAAGAATAGGCGGC
The DNA here is from genome assembly GCA_003554685.1 of Halanaerobiaceae bacterium. GTDB lineage: Bacteria > Bacillota > Halanaerobiia > Halanaerobiales > Halarsenatibacteraceae > T1SED10-84. Next base: position 3,463 of record PWHA01000034.1, on the reverse strand, counting down.
GAGCTTAAAGCAGTTTCCGAAATAGAGATTACCGGGGTGCGGGGAGCTCCGGATTCCGAACCCGGTTATTTAACCTATGCAGAGGATCGCAGAAATCTGGAACTGGCCCTGAAACGAGGGGCTGGTTTAATTTTGCTGCCGGCAGATTTGTATCAGAAGATGGAGGAAGAGGTGCCGGCTCTGCTGGTGGAGAATCCCCGCAGGGCCTATGCCCGGCTGGCAGAGTTATTTCCCGATTTGCGGTATCTGAAAGAGGATAATCTGGATGATATGAATCTAAAACGGGGCGATGAGAAGTGGATTCATCCCGGGGCTCTGGTGGCTGAAGAGGCTGAACTGGGCAGCGGGGTGAAGGTTATGGCCGGGGCAATAATTGGCTCCGGGGTCAGAATTGGAGCGGGGAGCAGAATTGGAGCTGGCTGTATTCTGGTTTCCGATATCAGGGTCGGTGAGGACTGTCTGCTGCATCCCGGGGTTAAAGTTATGCCGGGAACTGAAATTGGCTCCCGGGTGGAAATCCAGTCCGGGGCGGTGCTGGGCTCTGATGGTTTTGGTTATGCTACCGAGGAGGAGAAGCATTATAAGATTCCCCAGCAGGGGCGGGTTATTATAGAAGATGAGGTTGAAATCGGGGCGCTAACCGCAGTGGATAGGGGTACTGCCGGCGAGACCAGGATCGGGGCCGGCAGTAAAATCGACAACCTGGTGCAGATCAGCCACAATGTTAAGATCGGGCCCGGGACTTTGATTGCCGGACAGAGCGGAGTTGCCGGCAGCACAACGCTGGGTTCCGGGGTGGTTCTGGCCGGTCAGGTCGGGGTGGAGGACCATGTGGAGCTGGCTGATGGTGTCACCATCACCGGGAAGGCCAAGGTCAGCCGGGACATCAAGAAGCCGGGTGTTTATTCCGGGATTCCGGCTCAGGAGCACCGGGTTTATTTGAGGCAGCAGGCCCGGCTGCGCCGGATGGAAAGGTTGCAGGAGCGGGTTGAGGAGCTGGAAGATAAAGTTAATGAGCTATTGGATTAAGTTTGGTTAGTAACATTAGTTTGATTATAATTTTTGAAAACGGGCTTTTGCAGCGCTCTTGCAGTAGTTTTTTTAGAAAAAATTATTTATTTGAAATAAAGTATTTTTTGAAATAAAGTATTGAGACTTCAGGATCCAGAATATACGTGATTTTTCTAACCGGTGAAGATTATTTGACCAGGAGTTAACTGAAGCAGGATTTAACGGAAAATAAATAATGTTAAAGAAGCAGGGTAGAGTTTTAGGGTAGAGGCAATTTGAAGAGAAAGTAGAGGTTATTTGGAGAGAAAAATGCAGGTAAATCCCCATATCTCTTTGGAGCCCAAAAATAGATGAAAATATTGCAACGTATTTTCAAGGTAAACCGCCATGCCCCTTCGGAGCACAACAATAAATGAAAATATTACGGCGTATTTTCAAGGCAAAAATTGTGTAAACAGCGAAGTAATTTTAATGAATGTTGCATATGCTATAATTTTTTCTTCAGAAGTGATATAATATGATGATGGGACAAAAAGATATAATGCATTTTATATAGGTATGTTATAAAGTGATTTAATATTTATGATGTAATATCTATAATGATTAATAGTCTGATAAGGTAGTATGAAATGGTTTTTGAGATGTGGTTTTTGAGATGGTGTTATGATAAATATGATTAAGCAGTATTATAGCAGTGAGAGCTGTGTGAAAAGTCCTTATTTTTTAGAGAGATATGATAAAGCACTGGATAAGACAGACTGGATAAGACAGACAGTATGAAAAAGCAGCAGAACAGGAGTGAAACCAATAAATTAAGCCAAAAGTGAAACCAGGAGTGAAGCCAGGAATGAAGCCAGCAAATTAAGCCAGGAATGAAGCCAGCAAATTAAGCCAGGAATGAAGCCAGCAAATTAAGCCAGGAGTGAAGCCAGGAGTGAAGCCAGGAGTTGAAGTCAGGAATGAAACCGGATGAGAGACGATGGGAGGAGAAATTCATGAAAGCAAACAAAAAGCTAAAATCGAGGATGACCTGGAAAATGGGAGCTGCAATTATTTTAGCTCTTGCTATTATGCTTATCTCAGGATTGGCGTTGAGCCCTCAAACTGCCCGGGCTTATCCTTCTGAGCTGATTCTGGCACCGACTGCCCGGATTATGCCTCATCAGGGCAGCGTGGGAGCTGCCTTAATTGGCGGTCAGATTAGAATTTCTGGAGTTTATCGGATAGAGAATTTTGTGGAGCTGGGTGGACAGGTTCTGACTCGGGCTGAAGAAGGTCCGGAGCTGGGGATTATGGCAAAGGTAAGGCTGGCAAGAGAAGGCCCGCAGTTTGCTGATTTATCGCTGGGTATTAAAGGGCGAAGTCTCTTTATAGCAGCCAGCAGATCCCTGGGAGATATAGCTGATGTGCATATCGGACTGGCTGAAACCGGTCTGGAGGGAATGTTTCTGGGGCTGAATGGGGTAATTAATCCCGACGTACTGCAGATAAGACGGGAAGAAGATGGAAAATTTGTGGTCCCCAGAACTGATATCAGGGCTGAATATTACCAGCAATCCTTTAATTTTGGCGCCCGAATGAATCTGACACCGGAGGTAACGGCTGAACTGGGAATTATGAATCTGGAAAGCCTTAAAGCCGGGATTGATTTTAGTTTTTAATTTTCAGTTCTCTGCTGGCGGATTTTTTAGCAGCTGATACTTGATATTAAAAGTGATTGACGTTGAGTGAAAGGGAGATGAGAAAAAAGATATGAGAACCGGCTCAAATGTTTAACAAGAGCAGGTTTAAAAGATAAACAAGAAGGTGATCAAGCCGGGAGGGATTGTTTTTAGTGAGGCTAAAACCACTTATAGTTGATAAATATATATTCAAGGAAATTGCCCGGCCCTATCTGGCTGGCGTGCTGGTAATCGGTATTGTTATGCTGAGCAACTTTCTCTACGAGGTTGCTGATCTGATTATCATGCAGGAGGCGCCGGTAGGAGAAGTTGTACGATTGCTGCTGTATCAGATGCCGGAGATTTTTGTGCAGTCCTTCCCCATGGCTGTTTTGTTTGCGGTGATGGCTGGACTGGGGCGGCTGACCAGAGAAAATGAATTTTTCGCCATCCGCATGGGCGGTTTTTCAATTTACCGGCTGGTGGTGCCGCTGATTATTTTTGGACTGCTGGTGACGGCCGGAACCTATGTAATAAATGAACAGGTGGTTCCCTGGTCAAATCACCAGGCCCGGAATATCATCAGGCGGCTGGCCCTACAGGATGTGATGCCGCAGGTTAGAGAGAATGTTTTCTTTGAAGGGCCGGATGATAAGGTATTTTATGTTGACAGTTATAATGAGTCGGATCTGACCCTGGAATCGGTGGTGATTTTTGATCAATCCCGGGGGAATGGTTTTCCCGAGGTGATAACGGCTCAAAAGGGAGAAGTAATGGGAAGTGACTGGCTT
>PWHA01000179.1 GCA_003554685.1 Halanaerobiaceae bacterium | reverse complement strand
CTGGCATCCCTTTCATTTGACGCTTTAGCGTTAAAGAGTTATAATTATTATGAGGTGTATAAACATGGCTGAGAAAATATCGGTATATGTGGATAAAGAACTGCACAAACTTTTTAAAACCGAAGCTGTGAAACGGGGGAAAACTCTTTCTCAGTTCATGGTGGATGCAGCGGTGCAAAGCCTGCATTTTCCCGATCGTGCATCGGCAGGAACCAGAATGGATCAAGTCAGGGAAGCCCAGGAAAACTATTTTTCCACAGAGGAAATACTGGAGATACGAAATGAGAGTCGGCGGTATTGATCAAAGGAGCAGTGCTTGATGCATCAGTTGCTTTGTCGTGGGTCCTGCCGGGAGAAGATACCGGCTTAACTCTTCCCCTAAAAAAATATGCATCCAGCCAACCTCAGTTTGAACTTTTTGTAACGGCCTTTTTTTACTATGAAGTAGCAAACGCCTTATGGGTCGTCCAGAGGAGGAAAAGGATAAGCCAGGATACTGCCAAAGAATCTTTGCAGGCAATTATAGATTTCAATCTTTCTACAGTGATGATCGGGCCCGCAAAATGCCTGGAACTGTCTTTTCAAAAGGATCTTGCTGTTTATGACGCAGCTTATCTTCTGCTGGCTGTGGAACAGGAGGTTCCGCTTTGGACGGTAGACAGGACCCTGGCTGCAGTCGCAAAAAGTTTGCAGGTGCCGGTTGAACCGGTTTGATTAAGCTATATGCTATAAGCCTTATATCCATATGTATGGCTTGCTTGCCCCCATTTTTTCAGCTTTTTATTCAAGCTGTTATCCTGTCCCCTGGTAATGCACAATTTCTTGCGTGCCAAGGCGCTTACTTTAATTACCCTGGATAGTTTTTATGCATCAATTAAGGGCTAATTTCTTTTGTCTAACCGTGATATAATCGGATTAAATATTTAGCGCAGAGCTTTATCCCTACTCAGTTATTTTCAGTTATTACGTGTAGGTGGGCCAAATGACACAAATGATGAATGATCAAACTTTTAAAGCAGCTAATAACAGGTCAGATAGCAATCTGTTTGCTCAGATACCTGAAAACCTCTTTTCGATTCTGGCCGGCCCGCTCAAAGAATTGCATGCTTCTTTATTACTGTTAATTTATGATCAATACCGCCGCACCATTTATACAATTCCCCGCGAAACCCTAATCGGTCTCTTCTGTGAATACCTTGAAACGTCCGGCAGTGAAGAATTACTTTCCGCTCAGTGCTTTGCAGAAGAAGATGAAGAAATAGATCAAACCGCTTACAGTATCCGGGATCGATCTGCTCAAATGCTGCGGAAATTTATTGATGCCCAGTGGGTAATCCAGGAACAAAACCCCGACTATACTTTTAAAATATCTTTACCTGATTATTCATTACTGTTGCTGGAGACCCTGGATAAAATCCGCACCGGATACCGGATGGAATTCCGGGGGCGTATACTCAGCGTCTATCAAAACTTGACCGGGGAAGACAATATGAGCTATGTGGCCCTTCAACAGGCCCAGGAATCAACAGCAGAATTAATCAAAGGGTTGACCAGCCTCAACCACAGTATCAAAAAATATACTGAAAAACTGCTTCAATTTAATGATCCCCACAAAATCATCAGTCAAATTTTTGATGAGTACCAAACCCAGATTTTGGGAGAACAATATTACCGTCTGAAAACATCTGAAAACATATCAAAATACCGAACCGGTATTCTAAGCCGGGTTAAGGAATGGCAGTTTAATCGGGTGGAAATTGTGAACCAGGCCAGGCGAATGGTCGAAGAAAAGCAGGCCCAATCCAGTATTGAAGGTGAGAACAAGATCTACGGCTGGCTTGATTATATCGAGGAATCCTTTACCGGCATGGATGAGATTTTATCGGAAATCGATCGCCGTAACAAACAGTACGCCCGTTCGGCTGTTGAAAAACTTCGGTTTCAGCTCCAGCAGGGCAGGGGTGTGGAGCAGCATCTAGTAACCCTGCTGCGCCATTTATCCAGTGAAGCCAGGCAAAATGGGGAAAGAAGCGGAGCTCCTGAAGAAGTAAGCCGCAGCATAAATATTTTTCCCCAACAGACTGTAGACGAATTAAGCGTAAAAATGCCTGCCCGCAACAAAAAGTCGCATAACCCTCAGCCCTTAAAGCTTGTAGAAATAGATCAAAACATCAGAACCGGCAAATTGAGGCGTTTTCAAGAAAGGGTGCGGGAGGAAGTAACCGTAGATGACATCAACCTTTATGTGGACACCCTGCTCGAAGGTAAAGAATCCTTACCTTTAAGCGAAAGCCCTCTTCAAACCAGGGACCACTGGGTCAAACTTATCTATATCCTGCTTTACAGCCGCTCCCGCCGGGCCCGCTACCAGCTTACCGGCACAAGGGGTAGCACTGTTTACCTGGATAACGGCAAAATAGGGCTGCCTGCATTGACCATTGTCAAAAGGGATAATAAGAAGGGGTAGTTGCAATGAGCAATCTGGACACATCATACCAGCAGCTGACGGACAAAGAAAAACAGCAGTTCAGCGAAACTTTAAATCTATTGCTGGCAAAGACCTACCTGGTTTACGAACGAGAAGAAGATCGCCGGCACTATCGCTTTGTGGAAAAGAATTTTGAGCTGTTTACCCGCTACCTGGAGATGTCGCGCTGGAGCCTTTATTTGCAAAAACAATATGCTGTTATCCAGCTTTATAACATGGATGAACGCAATCGCCGTAATTTTAATTTGCAAGAAACTATATTTTTAATAATTCTGCGCCTGCTCTACGATGAAAAAAGGCGTGACCTTCGTTTAACTCAGCAGGTGCTGGTAACCGGCCAGGAGATCCAGGAAAAATATATGGCCCTGCAGATCAGGAAGCGATTGCCTTCCCGGGAAGACACCCAGTATATTTTGAAGCTGTTCAGTTCTTTCTCCCTGCTTGATTTGAAAAGCGGGCACTGGCGGGATCCCGAAGCGGTTTATGTTCTCTATCATTCCCTGCTGCTGGTTATAAATCCCGGAGACCTGGAAACTCTTGCCGAATGGCTGCGGGAAGAGAGTGAATTTGAAGATGAGGCGGATCCCTTAACGGGTTTGGAATTGGAGGATAATAATGAGGCATCTGACAAAAATCAAGCTGATTAACTGGCATTTTTTCACTAACGAAACAATCCCGGTTGACGGCGATACTTTGATTACCGGCGATAACGGAGCCGGCAAGTCCACCTTAATAGATGCTATCCAGGTAGTAATCATAGCCAACTTAAAAAAGGTGCGTTTCAATTCTTCGGCGATGGAGGATCGCACCACCAGGGATATTCGCACTTATTTACGCGGCAAAACAGGAGTGGAAGGAAAAAGCAATTATTTGCGCAATGAGGATTTTTCCAGCTATATTGCCCTGGAAGTTACCAGGACCACCACCGGCACTCCATATTTGATCGGGGTGGTTTTTGATTATTTCCATACCACCGGGGAAGAAGAACACGTTTTTTTCCGCATTGATGAAGAAAATCTTCACGACGAGCTTTTTTTCAAAGGCCCCCAGGAGTTGCGCAACCGGGGAGAATTTTTCGATTACCTCAAAGCCAGGGAAGTGAAATTCCAGCAGTACCGTAACGATCTTAACCGCTATATCTATGACCTGCGGCAGCTGTTCGGAGGAGCAAAAGAATCATTTTTCTCCCTTTTCACCAAGGGAATATCTTTTTCTCCGATTACTGAACTGCGCAGTTTTGTTTATGATTACATCCTGGAAGAGCATCCCCTGGAAGTGGAAAACATGCAGGAGTACTTCGAGAAATTCCGACAGGTAGAGCAGATGATAGATAATACAAAAAATGAAATTGCCGCTTTGGAGAAAATTGAAACTTGCTATGGTGATATAGAAAAGTTGAATGACACCCTGAAAATTAACGATTATATGGTATCCAGGGGCGCATATGAAGCCAAGTTGAATGAAATCAGGGAAAAGAAGCAGGAAAAGAATAAATTCCTGAGCCGTAAAGAAGAACTTCAAAAGGAAATTGAGGAAGCACATGCCAACAAGGAACGCATTAAAGAAACTTTAGCTGACCTTGAAACCCTGATGCGGGAAAATGAAGCCAAACAGAAAGAAGAAGAACTTAATCGCCACCTGCAAATGCTCCGCCAAAAGTTAGAAGAGATAATGAACCTGGAAGAGAACCTACTTCACCGCTTTAAGACCGAGGCAAAAGAATTTGCACAGCTTTATGATATTCTCAGCAAACTCAATGCACCTGTAGAGATAACCGGCGTTCTTTTGGCAGCAAAAGAGGCCTGGCTGCAGGCTGCAGGCTCCGGCGGGGCGATGTTTCCGGAAAAAATTGCTGATTATACCGGTGCCTGGACTAAAGCCATGCATTGGCTATTCCTCCAGAAAAATCAGTGGCAGAAAGAAAAAGACGATTTATCCCGTGAGGAAATCCGGCTTAAAAAAATGATCGGCGATTTAGAAAACAACCAGGTGCTTGGTACAGAATCTCCTACCATGAAATTAAAAAAGGTTCTCGAGGAAAATCTTACCGGCCCAGAAGACAAGGCGGTTCCCGTTCACATTTTATGCGAAGCTATAGATATCGGGAATGAGCGCTGGCGTGATGCCATTGAGGGTTACCTGCACACCCAAAAATTTGACCTGTTGGTCCCTCCGGCCTTTTTTAACGAAGCGCTGTCCCTTTATGAAAGTTACAAGTACACCCTCCACATCGAGCGGGTGGGACTGGTCAATACCGGTAAACTTATGCAAGAAAAGCGCGGTCCCGAGCAAAACAGCCTGGCCGAAGAGATAACCGCCTCTGTTGATTATGTGTCCGCATATGCCAACCACCTCCTCGGGGCGGTGATTAAGTGCGATTCAGAGCGGAAACTTAAAAAATTCCGGCGATCAATCACAGACAGCTGCCAGCTTTATCAAAACCACACTGCCAGGCAAATTCCCCGCAGCCGTTACGAAACCCCTTACATCGGTAAAGAGGCGATCCGGACTCAGCTTTTAAGAACCAGGCATCTTCTGGAAGAAGTGGGCAGGCAGCAGGCAAGAATAGAAGAAAACCTAAAAATTTCTGCTTCGGCCGATTCTTTCTTCACCGACAAGCGCGATCGCTACAAACACTGGAGTGAAGAAATGGGCAAGTTGCAGGAAAAGGATGATCTTTCTGCCGCACTGGAAAAAGCTCAAAAAGAGCTTCTTTCCCTTGATTTTACCGAATACGAACGCTTTGAGCGGGAATATAATCATAAATTGCTGGAAAGGGACAGGTTGGATGAAAGGCTGCAGGATCTGAACAAAAATCTGGGCGGTTTAGAAAGTAAAATTCAGAATATCAACAAGCAGCTTGATAATTTGGCGCAGCAAGAACAAGAAGAGCAGCAGTTATTAATCAAGTTGGAGGAGCAGCTGGATGAAGATATTTTAGAACAGTGCCGGCACAAGTGGGAAAAAGAAACGCAGGAGCGAAACCCAGAGGTGCTCTATCAAAATTACAGCAGGAACCGGGACGGGATCAATACCAGGATCAACAACCAGAGAAATAAATTGATTAAAATGCGGACCGAGTATGTCTATAGCTATAATTTCCCGGGCGATCCCGAAAGCCAGGATAACTGCACTTTCAACCAGCGCTACCGGACTTTAATCGATAGCCACCTGCAGGATTATGAAAAGCAGGCCCGGGAAGCGCGGGAAAAAGCGGAACACAGCTTCCAGGAACATTTTATAGCCCGCCTGGGTGAATACATCAAGCTGGCCCGGGAAGAAATCAAGGAATTGAACCGGGCTTTGCAGGGGATGCGGTTTGGCACCGAGGAATACCGTTTCAGCCTTATGGCCAAAACGGAAACCAAGCACTACTATGATATGATCATGGATTCCGGGGTTTATGAAGGATCAATATTTAGGCCCGCCTTTTATGAAAAGTATGGCGATGCCATCAATGGTCTATTTAATGAAATTGCTAACCGGGATAGCGAGCTTCAAGAAACCATGCATGCGCTTACCGATTACCGTACCTACCTGGATTTTGATATTATAATCACCGATCAAATGGGTAATAAGAGCAGCTTTTCCAAGGTGGCCCGGGACAAATCCGGTGGAGAAACCCAGGTCCCCTTCTATGTGGCCATCCTGGCCTCTTTTTACCAGGCCTATCAGCTCTACCGCAAGAGCGACACTCTGCGCCTGGTGGTTTTTGACGAAGCTTTTAACCGGATGGATGCCGACCGGATTGAAGAAGCGATTCGGTTTATGCAAAAGCTGGGCTTCCAGGCGATGATAGTGGCACCAACCGGCCGGATCCAATTAATAGTTCCCTATATGAATACCAACCTGGTGGTGATGAAAGAAAACTTCTCCAGCTTTATTGAAAAAGTAACGCGCAAGGAATTGATTGAAACGGGGCAAAAAGCAGAGATGCGGCAGGCTAAGGGGGGGTAACTCAATAGTTACGGCAGCGGTGCTACCCGGAGAGGGTGATTATTTAACTATTCATTTCTGCAAACCCGGTATGTTTTTAACTTCGATGTCAGCAAGTTTTAGGGGAGATTATTGTAAATCGGGATTTGAAATCCACTTAAAGGGCAATGCATGTTATGGAGCGGGGATTTATAAATGCGCAAAATAAAACTCAGTAACCTCCAAAAAGAAATTTTAAATAACCTCCTGGACCGTTACGAAAAACGCCGGGATTACGGAACTAGCCAGAAAAATAGACGTAGAACTATGTTAAAAATTAACGCCCGCAGTTTCCCTGATTATTACCATGCCAGTGACAGCAGTTACCGCCTCCTGTTCAACTCGGAAGCGCAGCAACTGGAGCAAGAAAGCTTGATTTCCTTGGAGTGGGAAAGGTTTAATAAGGGAGAATATTTGGAGCGCGTAGCCCTTGATGAAGACAATCTTGAAATTATTTACGAACTTCTTAAACGCAGATCGAAAAAAGAGCTGTATCGATCTGCCGCTCAAATAATGGAAAAGTGGAGTGAGGGGGCGCCTCCCGAACTGGCGCATTTCTACAGTCGTGTACTTTCCGATCTGGATCAGCTAAAAACACTGCCAGCTTCGATTAAACCGGGGCGCGAAAAGGAGATGATCCAGCTTTTACAAGGGCTCCATGCTTTTTTTGAGCCCAGGAGAAGCGAGATTCCCAAGCGCTTGCTCAGTGTGCGCTTGTACGGCAATTCCAAACTCTGGCAGGAACTGGAAAGATCTATCGTCGAGATACTGAAAGCCTACTGCTTGAGTGAAAATGAAGCAGCCAGGGGTCAGGCCGAAATACTTGCTGAAAAAGGGATCGTTGATAATCCGACCCATATTAATCTTTCCGGGCCGTTAGTTATTTCTACAAAAAAAGGTCGGGTAGATTTATCTGCCTTTTATCCCGATCTCGGCCTCTCGTCAGAAATGGCCAAAGAATTACAAATTAAAGCATGTAGGGCCGAAGCCGTTATTACCGTTGAGAACAAGACTTCTTTTTATCACTATCTCTACAATGCTCCTGACGACCATTTAGTCCTGTATCTCGGTGGGCACCATAATCCACCCCGCCGGGAACTACTTCAAAAGCTCTATCATTATCTGCAAAAAAATAATCCCCGGGCCTGCTTTTATCACTGGGGAGATCTAGATTTGGGCGGTATAACCATCTGGTATGCCCTGGTAGAAAAAACGGGCATTTTCTTTCAGCCAATTTATATGGATGTAAAAACTTACCTTAAGCATCTGGATCAAGGGCAGCCATTTGATGAAAATTATGGTTATAAGTTGAAGCAGTTATTGACTGACCCCGCCCTGGAGATATTTCATCCTCTTATTCAAAAAATGCTGGAGCACAGGTTGCGCCTGGAGCAGGAAGCTGTAACCCTATAAGTTGATTAATCATGGGGATAAACGGATTTCAGCCTGCTCCTGGGAGAGGAGCTCAGTAATCTTTCTTGCTACTGTAACAAATAGTTGTTATTAGTATGCGAATAAACGAGCTGCTCGTTGTGACCAGGCTATCAATGTTATAATAACTACAGGACAATCTTAAACAGCAGTGTTCGACAAAATAGCTGTTAATTGATATATGCAAGGAGCTATGGTGATGGTTGATAAACAAAGACATACCCTTTCTGAAGAAAATAAGAGAGCAATAAAAGATATAATTAAGGAAAAACTTCAGGAGAATCCATATATTCTTTTTGCATTTGTCCATGGTTCATTTCTTGAAAGCGAATTGCCCTTTCATGACATCGATATTGCGATATATTTGGAGGAAGGCAGTTTCAGATCCGACTATGTGGATTTTTGCCTGGTTCTTTCCATGCAGTTAAGTTCCCTGGTAGGGATTAAAGTAGACGTCCATACCTTAAACAATAGCAGCCTTGGATTTCGCCATGAAGCAACCAGGGGAGAGTTTTTATTTACAAAAGATGAGGAAGATGTTTCCTGGAAGAAAACCTGAGAGATCTTTTACATATTTCCTGAAGAAAGGCAGCCCTGCGCAGGGGGTCAACGAAGCTTTAACAAGTTGGTAAAAAGAATAATTTTGAGCGCTTGCTGAACAAGTATAGCCCTCTCTGATTTTGTTATCCCAAGTTGCATATTAGTTATAGCTGCCGAAAGTTTTACCGGATCGGGGATTGCAAAAGCCCCGGCCTGGTAAATACGATTCATGTTTCCGGGGCTGCTTTCTGGTCTAATTGTAGTCTACTTCAGCTACCAGTTATACTGAATTATATTTTTTCTTGGATCCGTCTTGGATATAATTGTTCTTTTTAGCACTTTTTCCGGGCTTTCTATGGTGTCCCTGTTTTTTGCGGTTTTTCCCGGGTTTGTTTTTCTTTGTCGTCCATAAATCTGCATCAGTAAGATGGACAGGAGTCTGATCGGGTTCCTTGGTCAGCAGTTTTAGGGCTGCAGCTAAAAGGTTTGCTGCCTGGGAATCTTCCAGCAGTTTAAGTGCTGTTCCCTTATATGGCAAGTGCTCATCTGTTTCGATTACCTGAAACAGCTTGCCGGCTGTCAGGCGCTGCTGTTCCTCTACCGTTTCGCTGATAGTGGGAACCGGCTTTCGGATTATATTTCTTTTTATCGAGCGTTCAATCAATTCAATATGGCTCATCTCGCGGCTTGATGCTAATGTGGCGGCGATGCCCGGTTTGCCTAATCTTCCGGTTCTTCCAATCCGGTGCACATAGCTGTCGGGATCCTGGGGGATATCAAAGTTGTAGACGTGGGTTACAGATCCGATGTCTAAGCCTCTTGCGGCCACATCGGTGGCAACCAGTATTTCCGTAGATCCATTTTTAAATTTATGCATGGCGCTATCTCTTTGGGGTTGGGTGAGGTCACCATGGATAGCTTCTGCGAAATAACCGCGTTTGATCAGGGCATCTGAAAGTTCATCTACTCGACGCTTGGTCCTGGCAAATACAATTGCCGCTTCTGGTGAATGTAGATCAAGCAGCCGGCAAAGGGCATCAAATTTTTCTTTTTCATGGACCTTGTAACAGTATTGTTCGGTACTGGAAACGGTAATTTCTTTTGCCTTAATCCGAATAAATTCCGGTTCCTGCATGAAGCGGTGGGCCAGATCCTGAATAGGCTGGGGCATTGTAGCTGAAAAAAGCATAGTTTGACGTTTATCCGGCACATCGGACAGGATGGTTTCTATATCTTCCCGAAAGCCCATGTTGAGCATTTCATCAGCTTCATCAAGAATAACCGTGGTAAGGTGCTGCAGGCGAATTAATTTTCTGCGCATATGATCCATCAAGCGGCCCGGTGTGGCCACGATGATTTGCGGTTTGTTTTTCAGCGCTTTGATTTGCCTTTCAATATTTTGCCCACCATATATTGGGAGGGCCCGAATTTTACTATAATGCCCGAGGCTGTTTAATTCTTCAGCTACCTGTATTGCCAGTTCCCTGGTAGGAGTAATAACAAGCCCCTGAATAACACCCTGGTGAGGATCACATTTTTCAATGATCGGAATTCCAAAGGCCGCTGTCTTTCCAGTCCCGGTTTGAGCTTGCCCGATGATATCTTTTCCTTTCAGGGCAATCGGTATTGCCAGCTCCTGGATGGAAGTAGCTTCTTCGAATCCCATGCTGGAAACTGCCTTGATAAGCGCATTGCTTAATCCAAACTCATAAAATGTTGACATCTATAAAAATAATCCTCTCTGATCTTAAATTTAAAGTTAATTTATCTTTTTGCTTTAAAGCCGGATAGTATGCCGGCTTTTCACTTAAAAATGAGGGCATTTCCATAACGACCGGAAATGCCCTCATTTTTCTTTTTTGCTATACTCTTAGTTTAAATTATATAGCGACAACGTTTGCTGCCTGCGAACCGCGGTTGCCTTCGACTACATCGAATTCAACTGTTTGTTCTTCGTCCAAAGTTTTAAAACCGTCACTTTGGATTGCAGAAAAATGAACAAATACATCGTTGCCTTCTTCTGTTTCGATAAAGCCGTAGCCTTTATCAGGGTTGAACCATTTTACTTTACCTTGCATCATATAACACTCCTTCGCTTAGAATTAATCAAAAAGAGGAGCT
>PWHA01000105.1 GCA_003554685.1 Halanaerobiaceae bacterium | reverse complement strand
TTACCACCAGACGCATTGTGGTGTCAGGCATGCTGGGTGCAATTTCTATTGTTCTGGGGTCTACCGGCCTGGGATTCATCCCGGTACCCACCCCCGCTGCTCATGCTACTATCATGCATGTACCGGCAATTTTAGGTGGGGTAATTGAAGGTCCTCTGGTTGGCCTGCTGATTGGACTTATTTTTGGTGTCTTCAGCTTCACCAGAGCAACTGCTCCCATGTTTGCTGACCCCATTATAGCTATTGGACCGCGGCTGCTGATTGGTGTCCTGGCCTACTACAGTTATCGCTCTTTAAGCGGCAGAAGTCAAAGTGCCAGCTTTCTGCTGGCCGGTGCCGTGGGAACAGCCGTTAATACCGTCGGCGTTTTGGGTCTATCAACCCTGAGAGGCTACCTTCCTCTGCAGGCCAGTCTGGTAACCGGCCTGGTTCAGGGAATCCCGGAAATGATTGTAGCAGCCCTATTAACCAGCCTGATTGGTAAAGCTGTGCTGCAGTTTAGAAGCAGTCAAAATTAATGATTTTTCTTCCACTGATTTAATTTCCCCTAAAATTCAGATTTAAACCCAAAGCCCCGGATTTCCGGGGCTTTTATCTATGCACTTATTTTTTTGAGCACTTATCTTTTTGCCAGAACTTCCTTAATTTTATCGATCCGGGCTTCAATCTGCTGCAGCTCGATTTTATACTCCCGGCGCAGGGTACCCGGGATGTGACGGCCGGACTGACTTAAAACAAACTGCTTCTCTTCTTCAACCTCCTGATATTTTTCCTTCTTTTTTTTCAGCAGTTTTTCCAGCTCTTCCCTGTCCATCTCTTCAAACTCTGTTTTATCCATTTCTGCTGCCCCCAAATTGTGATGATTTTTTTAAAAATATAATAAGAAATCGTGTTTTGTAATAAATTTCTGGTTTAACCACTTAAAAAGTGATAAAATTAAGGCACAGAAAGCAAAAAATATAGTTTGCTATTTTCTAAATATAGTTGATTATAGTAAAAAGGTTTAAAAGAAAGAAAGCTTCGGAGGAATCAAAATGCCCGACTTTAAAAGTTTAAGCCAAAATCAAAAGTACTTTGCCTTAACTTTTCTAATTGGCTTTCTGGTTAAGTACAATTATCTTTTGATCCGAATTTTCCGGGGTCCTTCCTGGCTGGGCGGAATATTGAGAAATATTATCTTTGTTGTATTTATAGCCTACTTTCTATTTCCTCTGACCAGAACCAGGTCAGGCCGGAAAAAACTATTAATCTTTTCCGGTATTTTCACCTTTGTTTTCATCGCCAATCTCTGGTATAATCGCTACTTCGGTAACTATCTTGGTTTTACCGATATCATTGTCGGTGAAAGTATAGGTTCACCGATGGTTATTTTCCGCCATATCATGAACTTCTGGGACCCTCTCTTTATTATTGACCTGATTATCATGGGTTTTCTTTTCTCCCCGGAGGGCAAAACCGCAGCCGAATCTGGAGCAGCTGAATCCGGCTCCTGGACTGCCTCAATTCAAAAAAGGAAAAAGGTGAAACTGCTGGTAGGGCTGGTGTTAATTCTGTTGCTGACGACCCAGATACTGGGCACCAACATGCTGTTGGGCAGCGAACGGCCGGTGGAGCTTTACCGCCGCAGCACCGGAGCATTTGTCAGTGTTTACGGCATTCTGCCTTTATATATTTATGAAGCTTATTATACCACATTTTATAATGACCTGGAAGATCGGACAGCAGAACTGCCAGAAATGCTGAGATCGGAGAAGCTTGATGGAGAAAATATGATTCCAGAAGACAGCAATATTATTGCCATTCAGGTTGAATCTCTGGATGAAAAGTTGCTGGGTTATGAACACAACGGCAGGGAGCTGACGCCTTTCTTAAACAGCCTGAAGGAAGACAGCCTCTACAGCAGCAGATTTTATACCAAACATGTAAACGGCAGCTTTGATGCTGATTTTTCGCTGCTGACCTCGCTCTATCCCATTAACAGAACCTACGCCTTTAAGCAAAATGACATGACAGAATTTGCTGCTCTGCCCAGGATTTTTAAGAACGCTGGCTATCAGACTCTGGCTTTTCACGGAAATGACAGAGAATTTTTCCACCGGCATCAGGCCTATCCCGCCCTGGGATTTGATCGTTTTTATGGTCGGGATGATTTTTCCGCAGAAGACCGGGTAATGGATATGGAAGAAGGTTATCTCGGTATCAATGACTATGATTTTTTCAAGCAGTCCCTGGATTTGCTGGAAGACCACGATGAGCCCTTCTTTGGTTTTTTTATCACGGTGACCAGCCATACCCCCTTTAACTTCTATCCTGAAGAGATGATGGTTGAAGAGTATGATGATATAGAAAACGCTCTGGTGCATGATTTCTTTCAGTCCATCTCCTTTGTCGATAAATCGCTGGAGATGTTCTTCAACGAGCTGGAAAAACGGGGACTTAAAGATAATACCCTCTTTGTAATCTATTCTGACCATGATGCTTCCATCGATACCCCGGAATATTCCTCCAGCCTGGAATTTGAGCTTCGGAGAAATGTCAAAAAGCCGGAACACATTCCCCTGTTGATCTATCATCCGGGATTAGAACCGGGGGAAATTGAGGTCACCGGAACAATTACAGATCTGGCACCAACCATTCTGGATTTGCTGGGCAAAGAAAGCCTGCCAGACGAATTTTTAGGACGGTCTTTACTCAAAGGAAAAGAGGAACCGGTGCTTTTCCTCCATGAATTTCCTCAAATTTTCTACCGGGATCAGCTCTTTCTCAAGGAGCTGGATGAAATTCACAGAGTTGGCTATGTCAGGGGGCGAGAAGATCCCGGCATTGAGCTAACCCAGCAGCAGAAGGATGAAGCCCGCAAAATTATAAATTTCGTCAGAGAAAAAATGGAAACTACCTTAAGAGATTGAAAGGGGTGATCATGATGAGAACCAGATTAATAGTTGCAGTGATTTTTGGAATTCTCTTTACCCTTTTTATGATCTTTTACGGAGGATATTATCTAATAAACCCTGATCAGCGGGGGGAGGATATTCTTGCCGAATTTGGCATTCCCCACCCGGCAGTTATCGCCCACCGGGGCTCCTCAATAGAAGCTCCCGAATCGACCCGTGCGGCCTATGTTATGGCCCGGGATACCGGAGCTGATTACCTCGAAGCCGATGTCCAGCGGACCAGCGATGGAGAGCTGGTGATTTTTCATGATAGCACCCTGGAAAGGGCTACAAATATAGAGGAGGTATTTCCCGACCGGGCTCACCTGGAAATTGGAAACTTTACCTATGAAGAACTGCAGGAGCTTGATGCCGGGAGCTGGTTTAATGAGGTATCACGCTATGCCAGCCCGGAATATGAAGGTGAAAAGATAATAACCCTGCAGGAATTAATCGAAATAGCTAAAGGAGGAAATCATACTCCCGGACTGATTCTGGAAAGCAAACATCCGGAAAAATACCGCGGAATTGAAGAGGATATTGTGGAAGTCCTCCAGGAGGAAAACTGGCTGGATAATGATGAAATAGATGATTTTCCTGAGCTGGCAGACAGCGAACAGAAATTCGCCAGTACAATCTTCTTTTCCTTCAGCCCCCAAAGTCTCCGAAATTTTAGAGAGCTGGCCCCGGAAATCCCGCGACTGCTGTTAATAACTGACACCATGATTGGACGCCGGAGCTGGAGAGCCTGGCTGGAAATGGCAGCTGAAGAAGGACTGGCCCAGGGCCTGGGCCCCAAGGGATTTATGAGCTGGCCCTGGCATGTTGCTGCCGCTCATGAAAGGGGAATGTTTGTCTTTCCCTATACCATCAACAAACTATGGCAGTTTAAAGTTCTGGCCCTTTTCTATACCGAAGGTTATATAACCGACCGACCCGATGTTGTACTGTCTTTACTGGACAGGCTGCCTGAGCTTCCCGATTTTCCCGGCCTGGCAGAAGAAACCGGAGAATAAATCAAACCGATTCCCGATTCGATATTACTCATTCGGAAATACTCAGGGCTGGAGAGTTTATTACCACTGTAAAATTTCTTCCAGTTCTATTTCTAAATTTTCCAGTGCTGTCAGAGCATCTCTTTCCCCGGTCAGGGCCAGATGTATTTCTGAGAAAATTGCCTCAGAGGCTGCTTCATAATAGGGTGCGGTCTGGGCTGAAGGCCGGGGAACAGCCGTTTCAAATATATGAAGAAACTCTTCAAAGAGAGGATTTTCTGCCAGAATCTCTTCATCCCCATATAATTCCTCGATGGTGGGAGGTAGAGAAGCCTGGATTGCCCTCATTTTTTGAATCTCAGCACCGGCCAGGAAAAAGGCAAATTCGACAGCCTCTTCAGGATTTTCACTATACTGGCTTACCCCCAGATGCCAGCCTCCCAGGGCTGAGGCACTTTCGCCCCTGGGACCTGCCGGAATCCCTGTCACACCGAAATCCTCTATGGCCTCACTTTCTTCAGTCATTCCATAGGCATAGGGCCAGTTGCGCATAAAGGCAGCATTACCTTCATGCCAGACTGCCCGGGAATCTTCTTCAATAAAACCTGTCACAGCCAGGGGAGTAATATCTCCCATCCAGCCTATTACCTTTTCCAGCATATACAGGTTATTATCATTAAGCACTGTAACTTCCCGGTCCTCTGACACAAAGTTGCCACCATCATTGGAAGCAAACCATTCCAGCACATTGGTGGTTAAACCTTCATAGGGAGCTCCCTGCCAGACAAAACCTTCAAAATCGGGATTATCCTCCCTCTCTCCTTCCATAATTATCCTGGCTTTTTCTTCCAGTTCAGACCAGGTTTCAGGAACATCCAGTTCATATTTTTCCAGAAGATCCGCCCGATAATAAAGCATACCGGCATCAATAAACCAGGGCATGGCTATCAATTCCCCATCAGGAGTGGTATTATTATCTATAATAAAGTCAAAGTGCCCCTCCAGATGTTCTTCAGCCCCAAACTCATAAAGATCAACCAGATGTTCTTCCAGGATTCCCGGCCAGATAACATCAATTTGATAGATATCCACTTCAGGGCTTTCCCTTTCAAAGTGAGTTAAAAAATAGCTCAAACGTTCTCCTGATTCCGCCGGAGAATCAATAACCTCAATGTAAATCTCCGGGTTTTCTGCCATATACTGCTCAGCTGCCGCTACCACCGTGTCATATTCGGCTCCCACTTCCCCAACAGCTATGGTTAATTCGGTTTCATAATCAGCCTGAACCGCATTATTTCCAGCAAAAATAGCCAGAGTTAGAATCAAAAATGTTATTATTGCTTTTTTCATAATAAAATAATCCCCCTCTATCCCTTTTGTATTGTAAAACCTTCAACTTCCCATCCCACAGAGCCTCTTTTCTGCTGAAGGCTGACAATTTAGTAGGCCCGGGCAGGCAGATAATATAAAATAACCCATTTAAACCTGATTATGGAATGTAATTTTAATTAGAACATGGTTAAGAAAAAAAGGGTTAAGAAAAATCTTAGCCAGATATTTTGCGGCAATTCTTTTTTAATGGCTGCCATTCCTGCTGCTGGCTTTATCAATCAGTTCCTTTATCTCTTCCAGGCTCTTCTCTGCAGCCTGACGTCCTCTGTTAATAATTTCTTCATGAGCTTCAAAATCAAAACCCTGCAGACCGTTAAGATCAGGTTCAATCAGGATATCATAACCCTCCGGGCGCTGGAGAGCCCCTCTTAATATATTATAGGCTCTGTTACCGTATTCAATCCTGCCCTGCGGCCTTCCCGTGAAACTAAAACCGGTAGCTACATCCACGGCTATTATAATATCAGCCCCCAGCACTTTAGCTTCTTCAACCGGGAGATTCCTGACCAGGCCACCATCAGCCAGCCAGTAATCATCAATATCCACCGGGTCAAATAAAACCGGTACCGCAACACTGGCACTGACAATCCTGGCCATCGGCCCTTCGGTAAATGTCACCGGCTGGCCGGTATCAATATCCGTAGCGGTAATGGCCAGAGTACGATTTAGATCTTCAATATTTTCATTCTGATAGAGCTCAGAAAGATAATTCTCTATTCTATTGGTGGTAAAAAATCCCAGTCCCTTATTGTTCAGACTGGGAAAAAGAAAATCTGTCCAGCCCAGTTTGTCAATTTCAGTTCTCATATCTCCGGTACTCATTCCATCAGCATAAAGTGAACCGACAATAGCTCCAGCACTGGTGCCTGTTATTATTTTAATATCTATGTCATGCTCCTCGAGGACCTCAATCACCCCGAGATGAGCCAGTCCCCAGGCCGCACCCGAGCTTAAAGCCAGAGCCACCACCGGACTGTCAGGCTTGCTGCTGTCAGTATCTTCAGCCATTACCCCGGGAGCCGCTCCGAAAAAAAACAATCCTGTCAGCAGTACCAGCACCATTAAAACTGTAATTTTATTAACAAAATTTTTCATCTTACCCCTACCCCATTTTTGCATTATATTTTTTTAAAATATCCCTCACAGCCAAACTCCTGTATTTTTGTATTATATCATATTCTTAAACTAAATAACATATATTTATTCAGGCTTTTTACACTTTCAATACAGTATTTTTAGTTTTACTGGAGTATTTTTCAGCACCAGTTTGGCTAAAATTTAACTTGATAAATAAACTGCAGGATGATTAACCTGCAGGAAAAATAGTCTTGAAATTACCGATACATAGTGTATAATATTAACTGTAAGGATAATATTAAATTAAATGTGGGGCTATAGCTCAGCTGGATAGAGCGACAGATTCCTAATCTGTAGGTCTTGGGTTCGAATCCCGATAGCCCCACCATACTACAATAATACACAAATAAATTTAATCTATAATTTCAGAGCTCTGAATAAGGAGGAATAGAGCAAACAAAAAACCAGGTTATGAAGCCTGGGGGAGGGTGATAAAATGAAAGTAAGAGCCTTTTTCCCTTGCGAAAAAGTTGTGCAGAGAAAACACGGATTACTTGACATTTTAGGTTATGGCTTTAGGGGGATTACTCTTAAAAGAAAAGATGATGATGAATACGCCAAGGCTACAGTAGATATCTTCGTTGATATCTTTTTTTCTTTAGGTGAAGAGGGAGAAAAAACAATAGAAATTAAATTATATGGACCTGATGGCGAGCTTCTCTCAGAAACTGAGCCCTTAAATGTCAATGTTAAAAAAGGTGAAGCTGGTATAAACCTCAGAAAAAACTTTGAATTGCGTGCTCGTAAAAACGGCAGCCACTCATTAAAATTAATAGTGTCTGAAACTGAAGCAGATGATTGGCCAATTAAGATTAAAATAAATGATGTTAGTTAGCTGCTTTAAATACAGTTATATCATCATTGCTGTTTAATATTTCCACATCATCATTTGTTTGAACCTCATCAAAATCAGAGCTAGAAGTCATATCAATAGGCTCTTCACTTACCTCCATTACTTCATGATCACCGATATGAAGCTCGATTAAAAAATCTCGTAAATTGCTTTTGAATTCCCCATCCGACAATCTGTCATTATCCATTTCAACAATCGAAAGCTCAATTTCATCAATTATTTCTTCCAATAATAGGCTTCTGCCATCAAACAAAACAGGATAATATCCCAAATAATGATCTCTTAATTCATGAAGACTAATTTCTTCTGATAAATATTTTTTAACCATATCAATAAGGGTGGTTTTGCTAATCATGAGTTACCCTCCTTTCGAACGAGAATATACAACTGACCCTTGGCGCTTAAGGACAATTTTTAATAAAAGATACTTACCTAAAATCAAAAACAATGAACTTAGAAGATCTTATAGAAAATGTTATCATATGTCTAGAGAGGAATTGCCCGATAGTGAACCTTATTGTACTCACTCTCAAATGGTTAATTATATCAATGAAACTGGAGAAGTCTTAGCGCTTGCCCATAGATATTTAAGGCTAAATAATGAAATCGGAGGTAGCGGTAAACCGGATCCTAAGTTAGTAGTTATAGAAGAAGAGCAAAAAATACTTTGTTACAAACCACCAAATACTGATTAATAAATATGCCTTATTATTGTTTTTGTTGTTCTTAATATTATTATAGCCTAACACTCTTGTATTATCAAATTAGACAAAAAATTAATGAAAAGGACCTTATGCAGAAAGGTTTAAAAAACTCACTACAACTCACTTATGTTAACTTTAAAACTTGGGCAAGAGCAAACAATATTTATTGTAACATTTCCCCTCTTAGCCCCAAAATCTGGGGATATGTTTTTAAATCTAAATCTAGAAAATATCTAATTATAATAAAAAGCTGCCTAACCAAGAAGATGCAAAAAGAAGTATTCTGTCATGAGGTAGATCACATTATAATTGACATGCCGGAAAGAGTTGGATTCTTGATTTGGACAAGCATTATAATTACTTAAAAAAGGGCAGATCAAGAGGCTGAAATGATGGTTAGGAAAATAAAAAAATTTTAGCTTTAGTCGAACAGAAGTTTTTGTCAAAAAATATGTAAACAGCAGAAGGGTGTGAAAAAGATGAACTCTTATCAAAGAGTTTTTAAAAGGCTGGCAGGGAATGAAGTTGATCATGTCCCAAATTTAAGTATTATTATGACTTTTGCTGCCAGTTATATTGGTGTTCCTTATAAAAAGTATATCACCGACTATCTTTACCTGGTTGAGGGAAACATTGAATGCTGTGACGAGTTTGGAATTGACATGGTTAGTGTTATCTCCGACCCCTGTAGAGAAGGGGCAGATATGGGAGCAGAGATAAGAATGCCGGAAGATGATGTACCTTCTTTCAAGGGGATTTTGCTGGAAAATTATTCAGATCTGAGTAAAATTAAAATAATTGACCCGCTAGAAGGCCCGCGAATGCTGGATAGAATCAAAGGGGTTGAATTGTTTAATGATAAAGTGGGCAAAAAATATCCTATACTCGGCTGGGTAGAAGGTCCCTTCGCCAGCGCTGGTAATTTAAGGGGAATAAATAATTTAATGACTGATTTATATGAGAAGCCAGATTCTGTTCATGAACTGCTGGAAATTTGTACAGAACAGGCAACCCAATTTGCCCGGCATCAGGTAAATGCCGGAGCAGATTTTATGGGAATCGGCGATGCTGCTGCTTCTTTGATTGGTCCAGAGCACTATAAAAAATTTGTTCTTCCCTATGAAAGAAAGCTAATTCAATCAATCCAAAAAACAGGAGCCAAAACAAAATTGCATATCTGCGGAAACATCTCCTCTTTTCTTCATCTCATACCCAGGACTGGTGTTGATGTGGTTGACATTGATTGGATGTTAGACTTCTCAAAATCAGTAAAAACTTTAAAATCAAAAAGCTCGGCCTGTGGAAATTTTGATCCAGTTGAAATTTTACTCCGGGGCTCAACCGAAAAGGTTAGAAACTCAGTAAAAAAATGTCTGGATGCTGGAATAAAAGACACTTTCATTTCACCGGGTTGTGAGGTGCCAAAAAACACTCCCCAGGAAAACATGTATGAAATAACTAGAACTCTTAAAAAATATAGTTAAACATTAATACCAGAAAAGCACCTCTCAACCCCATGTTGATAAAAGTTAGAGAATGATTAACTCTGCAGCAGATGCCTGTTTAAGATAGCTTCCAGCCTTTCCTGCTGCCCGGATTCCAGCTGCAAATCCTCAAGCCGATAATTCAGAGCTTCTTCTGAAAGTTCTTTAAGCCCGATTTTGCCTTCCCTGATCTTTTTACCGACTCCCTCCTGATAACTTTGATATCTTCTTTCAATAAAATCTTCAATTTCACCTGAATTAAGCAGACTGTGAGCTGCTTCCAGCCCTCTGGCAAAGGAGTCCATACCTAAAATATGAGCATAAAAAAGATCCTCCAGTTGAAAGGAAGCTCTTCTGACTTTAGCGTCAAAATTTAATCCTCCCGGCTCCAGACCCCCGGCCTTTAATATTTCATACATGGCCAGAGTGGTACTGTAAAGATTTGAAGGGAACTGATCGGTATCCCAACCCAGCAGCAGATCTCCCTGATTGGCATCAACACTTCCCAGCATATTATTTATTCGGGCATAACGCAGCTCATGCTGAAAGGTGTGAGCGGCCAGAGTGGCGTGATTTGCTTCAATATTGAGTTTAAAATAATCTGCCAGACCATAATTGCGCAAAAAAGCAATAACACTGCTGGAGTCAAAATCATACTGATGCTTGGTAGGCTCTTTTGGTTTGGGTTCTATCAGAAGTTGCCCTTCAAAATTAATTTCCTCAACATAATTCAGGACCATTTCAAAAAAACGGGCTAAATTATCCTGTTCCAATTTCATATCTGTATTCAGCAGGGTTTCATATCCTTCTCTGCCACCCCAGAATACATAATTTTCTCCTCCCAGCCGTTTGGTTGCTTCCAGAGCTTTTTTTACCTTTGCTGCTGCACAGGAAAAAACCCTGGCATCAGGAGAAGTGGCTGCACCATGCATAAATATTGGATGACTAAAAAGATTTGAGGTCCCCCATAGTAATTTGATTCCGGTCTCCTTCATTTTCTCCTCAATTAAATTAACGATCTCATCTAAATTTCTATTGCTTTCTTTTAGAGTTTCACCCTGAGGAGCAACGTCAGCATCATGAAAGCAAAAATACTCTATACCCAGTTTCGTCATAAATTCAAAGGCTGCTTCCACTCTGGCTTTGGCCGCTTCCATGGGATCTTCAAATCTATCCCAGGGTCTAACCAAAGTGGGGCTGCCAAAG
>PWHA01000069.1 GCA_003554685.1 Halanaerobiaceae bacterium | reverse complement strand
TCAAAAGTTTAACATCCTGATAAGTTTGATTACTGCCATGCTGGCAGGACGGATTGTATATGCCCTGGCCTTTGCTCTCTTAATCGAGTTTCAGAATCCGCTGATTATTATTGGCGGGGGGATTGTAACCGGTCTGCCGGGGATTATCAGCCAGATTGTTTTGATTCCTATTATTGTGACTGCTCTTGAGAAAAAGGAGGCGGGAGTGTTAAATTAGGTCAGATAAATACAGGCAAAACACATGTTAAGTCCGTAGTTTTATAGTAATAAGAGAGCAGATAATGAGGAAATTTGGCCACCTATTATTGCAAATCGTCCATCTAAAGCATTGAAAAAATATCGTTAATGGCAATGTAAATAGGCGTTGGTTGAATTTCATGAAGAAAAAATCCCACCAAAGCCATCGGTGGGATTTTGTCTATTTGACATTAGATTTTTATGAAGTTTCTTCCTATTGATCCGGCCTATCAGGCCTGACGTCAGTTAATTTCTGACTTCATTGATCAGCTCAACGAATTTTGCTGCGTTTTCTCTGACCTGTTCAAAATCGCCCTCTTCAGCGCCTTTAACTATGGCACTGCCGGCTCCCACAGCAAAACTGCCGGCCTTAAACCATTCTTTGACATTGTCATGACTGACGCCACCGGTCGGAAGTAATCTGGCCTGAGGTATTGGCCCCTTAATGGCCTTAATAATTTTGGGGCCAAACAAAGCAGCCGGGAAGATTTTAACCACATCCGCACCTGCTTCCATGGCTTGGACCACTTCAGTGGGCGTCATTGCTCCGGGAATTACCGGTTTTTGATATCTATTAGCGACCTTAATCATCTCTTTATCCAAGGCAGGGCCAACGACAAATTCAGCTCCCGCTAAAATAGCATTTCTGGCTGTTTCTCCATCCAGCACTGATCCTGCTCCAAAGATAATATCTGAGTCTTCCCGGTATTTTTCAGTTAGCTCTTTTATTACCTCAATCGCTCCGGGAACAGTCATGGTTATTTCTATGACTTTAATTCCACCTTTTTTAACAGCTTCAGAGATTTTTACTGCCTGTTCAGCATTTTTTGCCCTTACAACAGGCACTACCCCTGATTCTTCAATTTTTGATAAAATTACTTTTTTATCCATAAAAATAATCCCTCCAAAATTGATAAATCATTATATTTGATATAGAGGCATCATACAAGAGCGACTGTTTAATTTGCTTGTTGAGGAGCTGAGGAAGTCACAGAAAAAGCTATTTGCGGACCTCTGCTGCCGCCCGATCAAGTTTTTCCAGTAGTTCCTCAGTTAATTCCAGATCAAAAACCTCGCTGATGTGTTCGGACCAGCCATGAATAAAATAACACCAGCCATCTTCAACAATTAAATTCTTCTCTTCCTTTTGGTCCAGGCCCTGCTGCAGAAATTTTAAGTCTCCCCGATAATTAATCTCCCAGACAATGCTGTTTTCTGGAAATTCACAGTTATCAGTCAGGGGAGAACCAGGTCTGTCTTTGCCCAGGCCGGTGGCATTGACAATTAAAGAATAGGGCTTCAGCTGCTGCAGTACTCTATCATTATCCTCAGGTTCCGGGGTCAGGTTATACCCAACTTTCACATCGGAATTGATGCGGGAAAAAATTCGTTCAAACTTTTCCAGCCGGGGCTTGCTCCTATTGTTGATAATCAAACGGGAAGGTCTTTCCGCTGCTGTCAGGTCCGGAGCAAAGAGATAGGAGCTGATAGCCCTGGCGCTGCCGCCGGCTCCCATTATCATTACTTCTCCATTATGCTCTCTCCAGAAATTTTGAGGCACAAAGTCTTCCAGAGCCCTCCCACTGGTTATAGGATCCTTGGCCTGGCCTAACAGCTGGCCATTCATTTTGGAGATGCAGGATACTTCATTCTGAAGAGCTGCATGGTAGTCAAAGAAATCAAACAAATCACTGGCAGCATTAAATAAGTCAATTTTATGGGTGGTAACCAGAGCCCCGCGGGCCAGCTCATACTCTTTGATGAATTTTACAGTCTTACGATAGAATTCAGGTTTATCATGAATTTTGTGATCAATCCCTATCAGCTTTGCATCCAGATTTAAAATCTCGACCCAGCGGGGGAACACCTTGTTGATTTTAGAATCTCCGGTGGTAACTCCAATAAAATACATGGCCTCATTTTGGGGGGGTTGGGGTAATTTCATAGTTTATTTTTCCTCCTGATTGCAATAACTGTTTAAATAATTGAGCTTATATTATGGTTAAAGTATAACAGATATGAAAGAATTTAAAAGAAGTATATGCCGCAGCAAAATCAACAGGGCAAAAATGATTAGGGCAAAAATGATTATAAAAATTATAAATAGCTTAAAAGGTTAACAAAGTTAAAGAAACTAAAAGAACTACTGAATTTTGAATTATAGAATCCCGGTATTGAAGCAGTACCAATTATAGGAGAACTATACGACTCGATACTGCAGTTCTTTATTGTTAAAATAATCAACCAGATTTTGAGCTGCCTGGACACCCATTTTTTCAATAGCTTCTTCTGTATGGGCTCCCATATGAGGAGTCAAAATTATTTTATCTTTAATATCACTCTGCTGATTAATTTTATCGATTGTCTCTTGAGTCTGGACATCCAGGGCTGCTCCTGCCAGCTTGCCATTTTTTAAAGCAGTAATTAAATAATCCTCATTTATAACTTCGCTTCTAGCTGTATTAATCAGGAAAGCATTCTCTTTGATTTTGTCTATCTCCTCTTTAGCTATCATGTTTCTGGTAGCAGAATTTAAGGGCACATTGCAGCTAATATAATCAGATCTTTCAAGAAGTTCGGTAAACTCGACAAATTCAATATCATGCTTTCTGGCAAAATCATGATCCCTTTCAATGTCGTATGCTATGAGCTGCAGATTTAAACCCTGTGCCAAACGGGCTACCTGTCTGCCGATTTTTCCCAGGCCCAATATGCCCAGAACCTTTTTATTAAGGGTATTGCCAATTATCTTTCCCTGATAGTAATTTTTCGTTTTTTTATCTGCTTCCACAATCCGTCGGGACAGGGCAAAAAGATAGCAAATAGTCAGTTCAGCCACCGAGCGGGAATTAGCATCGGGAGTATTGGTCACAGCGATATTATTTTGCCGGGCAAAATCTAGATCAATATTATCAACCCCAACTCCGTATTTAGAAATTATTTTCAGCTGCTGGGCCTCCTGAAGAACCTCCGAAGTTAAGGGGTCTGTGCCTACAATTACTCCATCTACATCTTCAATCAATTTTTTCATTTTAGCTTCAGTATACCTTTCTCCTGTTTCATTCAAATCCAGTTGATAATTTTTCTGCTGCAAAATTTTCAAAGGTTCCTTCGATGTTGAAGCAAATGAGCGAGGGGTTACCAGTATTTTCATTTTCTCATTCCTCCTCAGGACAGCTTACCTATCCTGTTCTCTACTATTGACTTATTGCCAGCCTCCCCTACTTTAACTGCCATTTTGCCATCAGTTCCTGTTACTTCTGGTTTTTTGTCTTTTTTAATGCAATCAATAAAATGTCTTGCTTCATATACATAAGCTTCCTGAAAAAGTTTGGTCCAGCTTGTCATAATTGGCCTGGTCATACCCTCTTCGGTACTGCAAACTGTAATTGACTTTTCATGAACCTGTCCAATGAAAATGCAGCCCCGGGTGCCCAAGATTTCCACTCTGGCATCGTAGCCATATTCAACTCCCTGAGCACCATCAATAGACCCCTGCTTGCCGTTGGATAAAGTACCGGTTAGGAGAACATTATCATAAAAATCCGGAAATTCTTCCCTGGCTTCAGGGCAGCGATAATTTCCCCCAATGGCATAGATTGTTTCAAATTCTCCCCCGGTATACCATCTTATGGTATCAATATCATGACTGTTAACTTCTGCCAGCGGGCCGTTGCTCTTTTCAATATCATACATCCAGCGTTTTGGGGTGCTGGGGCCCCGGGTATTGGATTTAACCATCACCACTTCGCCAATTTTTCCTTCAGCAATAGCTTCTCTGGCACTGCGAAAGCTTTCGGCAAATCTCCGCATAAAACCGATCTGTAATTTTATCCCATTTTCATTGACTGCTGAAATCATTTCATCACATTCAGCTACATTCATAGCCATTGGTTTTTCGCAAAATATATCTTTACCAGCCTGAGCTGCATTTACTACAATATCACGATGATATGCAGTAGGAGTGGCCACTACCACAACTTCGACTTTTTCATCATTCAACAGGTTTTCCAGCTCTAAATAATAATTATTTAGTTCTAACTTCTGGCTGGCCTGTTTTGCAGTTTTCTCATCAGGATCCATCACCGCCACCAGTTCAGCATCCTCTACCCTGTTTTTATAGTTTTTTGCATGAATCATTCCGGCTCTGCCGGAGCCAATAATTGCTACTCCAATTTTGCCGTTTTCCACGTTTATACCTCCCCTTCATCTGTAATTCAAACTTAAGCTATAATACTAAATTCCTTGTTACGAAAGAAAACATCAGCTTTCTGGATAATAGCCTGGTTGATAACAGCATATCATCGGCAGGTTCCTGTTTGCTGTTTTCTTGCTCTGCTAATTTTTATAGCGGGGATTATCCTTTATGACAGGTTTGCCTTTCTCTTCCAGAATAATTTTCTTCATGCCCTTTTTTTCGATGATACCATAATTGTGTCCGGCATCTCCTCGATAAACTGCGAAAAATACCAGGGGTTGATTGCCGGTATTGACACAGCGGTGGGCCCATCTCGGCGGGACATAGGTAATGGTTCCTTTTTTCATTTCTTTGATGTCGGTTTTCCCTTCAGTTGACTGCATAACCATCCTACCCTGGCCTCTTAGGGTGAAATAGGCTTCAGCTGTATCTTCAATTTCGTGAAAATGACCCTTGGTCATATAATATTCCCTGCCTATCTTGCCAGGAAACACCATGCTGACGCAATGCTGCAGATGTCCTGCTGTTTCTGGAATTTCAACATTGTAAAATCGATAAATTACCGGATCATTTTTTTGAAGAATTTCAGTCACTCTGTCCTGGTCCTGATACATAAAGTCCATATCACTTAAATTTCTAACAAT
Organism: Halanaerobiaceae bacterium; assembly: GCA_003554685.1. Classification (GTDB taxonomy): domain Bacteria; phylum Bacillota; class Halanaerobiia; order Halanaerobiales; family Halarsenatibacteraceae; genus T1SED10-84. The sequence continues at coordinate 5,728 of PWHA01000069.1, read as the reverse complement.
TAATTCTCCAGGTGGGTTTAGCTCTAAACTAGTAAAATCAAAAATGCTGTTTAAGGGCCTGAACAGCTTATCCTTCTCCATTTGTTCCCCCCCTTAGGCTGATTCGCTTCTGAATTTCCAGATTATTGCAGAGTATCATCTCTGAAACAAAAGGTTTTTGCAAAAGAGGCTGGTTAATTACAAAGGTTTATTACAGGATTATAGGCTTATTTAGACCTTTTTAGGGCCTTATAAGTTTATTAAAACTTATTAACTGTTCATGATAAATCCAGCCTGAATTCCAGGTCTAATTTATCCAGCAAATCTACTTTTTCCAGATCAGCATCGGGAGTAGCTTTTTTAAAGATCACCAGAAATCTTGCCCTGTCACCCAGAGGAAAGGGCAGCCAGTGCCAGCATCCCCGGGAAAACAAAACACCGCTGCCTGGTTCAATCTTGAAGGCTTCAATCTTATCAGGGTCAGGATAAGACCGGTCAGGTTCAGGTGGAGCTACCGGGAGTACTGCTTCATCCAGGGCAAAAAACACTTCTCTGGTTTGCCGGTGTCTTTCCATCGTGCTAAAGGTTTTTTCTCTATCATTTACCTCTAAAAATCCAATCTCATAATCATGCTTTTCTTTCAGATAACCCAGCCCGTCCCAGAAAGTAAAGATTTCTTCAGCAAATTTTGCTGGCCTATCCTCGATAGTCAACAAATCGCCGAATTTAGTAAATCTATCTTGAGAAATTTCTTCAACTTCAATTTCTGGCATGACAGCTTGCAGCCTCCTTTTTATTAATTAACTTTGAGGTGCTTTTTGGTTGCTTAACCCAGCAAGAGCCTGATAGGAATTTTCCAGATTATCAATCAAATTAATATATGTTTCTGCATACTGCTGATAAAATTCACTGTACTCCTCTCGAGGCTGATACTCTTGTCTCTTATCAACAAACTGCTTGGCGGTTCCTTTAAGGTCTTCAAAAATTCCCACAGCATAACCAGCAATTATTGCTCCTCCTAAAATTGCCGGCTCTTCCTGTACCACCCTGATATAGGGAATGTTTAAAACATCACTTTTAATCTGATTCCAGAGATCACTTCGGGAGCCGCCTCCCAGAACCCGCACCTCTTGAAAATCTGTTTCCGGGTAGAGAGTCTGCTTAATTTTAAAGTAATAATAATACTCATAGGCTATGCTTTCCAGAATTGCCCGGTAGAGAGCTGCTTTCTGCTGGCCCCAGCTCAGGCCAACCCAGCTGCCGCGAAGATTTGGCTGCGGTGGTAAAACTCTGCCCCCAAAGTGGGGAACAAAGAGCAGACCGTTACTGCCGGCAGGTACTTCAGCAGCCAGCTGGTTTAGATGATCATAGGGATCTAGATTCAGCTGTTCAGCCTCTTTTCTCTCCTGATCGGCAATTTCATCTCTGAACCAGCGGAGACATAATCCGCCCCCATTGATAAAGGCCATGGGGTTCCATAAACCTTTAATGGTTGAGCGAGTACACATGATTGTTCCATAGTCCACGTCAGCTGAGAATTCTTCAGTACAGCTGGCAAAGGCTGAAGCGGTTCCAGCCACATCAAAGATAACCCCCGGTTCGACGATGCCCGCGCCTAAATAGGTGGTGGTGGTATCTCCTGCACCTGCCACTATGGGGGTTCCGGCTTTGAGATTAAAATCTTCAGCCGCCCTGCGGGAAACTTCTCCAACAATGTCCCAGGGTTCAACAATTCTGGGCAGCTTTTCTACAGGTATATCAAAATGCTGGCAGAGTTCTTCATCCCACTCCATTTTCTGATTATCGGCCAGATTGGTGAAATGAAGATAGGTATAATCTATAAAGGCCTCCTCTGCTTTAAGGCCGGCCATTTTACCTGCCACATAACAGGAAGGCACCACAAATTTGGCAATCTCATTTTTAAAAAGCTCAGGATGATTCTCCTTCCACCAGAGAATTTTTGGCCCATGGGAATAGGTGGGAGGAGCACCTGCTTTCTGCAGGATTTCTTCACCAGCTTCTTCATTCATATGCTTGATAAAGGGTTCACAGCGGATATCCAGCCAGTTATCATACCTGGTGGGGGCGTTCCAGTCTTTATTAATGGTTCCGATCCCTGACATCTGGCCATCAATGGCAATTGCTGCTATATCAGCAGGGTCGACCTCTGATTTTTCAAGTACTTCTCGAATAGTTAAAGATGCTGAACGATAAAAATCTTCCATATCCTGCTCTACCCAGCCTGACCGGGGATGGCGGAGCCTGGATTCTTCGTAGGCTCCAGCCAGCTGTTTTCCCTCTTCATTGAAAATGCCTGCTTTAGTTCCGGCTGTGCCCAGATCGACCCCGATTAAATAATTCCCCATTTTATCACTCCTTGACAGGATGCATATATATTTTTGCTTATCCGATTCCATCTTTTTGAGCATAATTCTTAGCATAATTCTTATCCATACTAAACGTATTTGACTTCGATCAATAAATGCCACAATTAGAATTGATATTGAGCTCTATTACTGATAGTTTAATTAACCCCCGGAAACCATGGGCATAAAGGAAATATTATCTCCATCTTTCACTTCAACCTTTTTGGGTTTCCGATTATTTACCACCCTTTCATTGAGAAGAACAATTCCCTCTTTTTGAACTTTTTCCGGATTAAAATCAGTAGACCTTTCCAGACAGGAATAAACCTGTTCCAGTTTTGCTTTATCCCCGGGAATTTTGATGATTTTTTCATCTATTCCTGCTTCTTCCTGATAATTTAAAAAGAACTTAACCAGAATTTCCATTGAAAAAATCACCTGCTCAATTCATCAGCTATTGTTAAGTCAACTGCCAGATATATTAACTCAATACTACTGGAGATGAGCAATATCCAGCTCTTTCAATCTTTCCCGGGTGGGTCGGCCTTCATCGTCCCATCCCCGGGCTGAAAAATACTCATCTAGCATTTGATTATAAATATCATCACTTATTACATGACCCTCTGCCTGTCCTTCAGGAAGTTTTTCTTTTCTGAGCCGGCCGGGAAGCATGTCATCTTCTCTATAGCGACCTTCTCGATTTAAAATCAACCTTTCCAGAGTATAAACTCTTTCGCCAATTTCCATGAGTTCAGGAGTAAAATTATAGCCGGTTAAATACTCCAGTGCCCTGCCTTCAGGCTCAGCGGTAAAGCCATAGCCGCTGCGGACCACGGTACAGATTCCCAGAGAATCAATATAACCCCGGGTATCCTGAATAGATTTTAAAAGCTGTCCTTTGCCTGCTACAGCAAATCTATCATGTTCCTCTTTAAGCAGTTCGGCTCTGATACTCCAGCCTCCCACATTGTGGCAGGCTCCCCGGCTGGAAGTTCCATAGGTCAGGGCGTTGCCATAAAAGGCTCTCGGGTCATAGGCAGCCAGCGGTAATCCTTTTACATGCATCATGATATCTTCATGTTCAGGCATTTCTTCAGCCAGCTGGAGCATACCTTCGGCCAGTTTATCTCCTAAACCTTCTCTATAGGCAATTTTTTCTATCATTTTTACCATGGCTTCATCATTGCCAAACTCCAGCTTCAGACCGCCTGTTTCTTCAGGAGTTATTTCCCCTTTCTCATAAAGCTCCATAGCCAGTGCTATTATTGCCCCAACAGACATGGTGTCTATCCCCAGTTCATCACAAAGTTCATTGCCCCTGACAATGGCAGCAAAATTATCAACTCCACACATGCCTCCCAAGGTTCCAATTGTTTCATATTCCGGGTCGGATTTTGCACCCTGGTATTTGCCTTCCTGAACTTCACAGTATTGAGCACAGGCCACCGGACAGCGGTGACAGGCTTTATTCTTTTTAAAGTAATTCTCTTTCATGTGTTCTGCTCTGATGGTGTCCACGCCTTCAAAAACGCCTGTTTGAAAATTCCTGGTGGGATAGGCACCAAATTCATTCATCGGTCCGGTATACTGAGCTGTTCCATATCTGGTATGATTTTCTTTGCTGTCCCGAACATAGGAAATTGCTTCCCTGGCTGCCTGTTTAAATTTATCAGGCTCTGATACAGGAACTTCCCCGCTGCCTTCTACCGCTATAGCTTTAACATTTTTGGAAGCTAAAACCGCTCCTGTTCCTCCTCTTCCCAGGCTGCGATCGCCAATCTGCAGGCAAGAGCAAACCACACCATTTTCTGCTGCTGGACCACAGGAAAGGATTTGCTCGGGCTGCTGGACTTCTTCCTGGAGGATTTCATTAACTTCAAAAGTGGTTTTTCCCCACAGTTCTTCAGCATCCCGAATTTCTATCTGATCATCTTTAATTAATATATATGAAGGTTTATCGGCTTTATCCTCAAGAATAATTCCATCATAGCCGGCCTTTTTGAGATGGGGACCAAACTCTCCCCCGCTGTTAGTACAAAGATACTGTCTGGTTTCAGGTGACTTTGTTGCGGCGCCAATCTTGGTTGTGGCCGGTCCCGGTGCTCCGGTGAGAGGTCCGGTAAAGAAAATTAATTTATTTTCCCGGGAGAGCGGTTCTGTATCAGATTCTATTTCCTCATAATAGAAACGGGCTGCCAGACCCCGGCCTCCTAAATATTTCTGCTGCCATTCGGGAGCAACTTCTTCAACTTCAATATCTTTGTCTTTCAGGTTGATCCTGAGATATTGTCCCAGATAACCTCCTTCAAACATTAAAATACCCCCCCTTATGCCTCTGTAAAGGTTCTTTCATAGATTTTATTTTATTAGCTACCTATCTTTAAACTATTATATGATTGTACTGTATCGAGTCTAATTTAAAGAAAAAAGTTTGTGATAATTCCTGTCATAGAAATGATCTTTGATAAACAGATTTGCTGAAATATTACTTTCAACAGTAAAACCATTATATAGGTCTGTTGCAATTGTTTTAATTCTCTTTCAAACTATAGGAAGTAAATTTTTTATAAAATATCCCGCTAAATATCTGTATATATTGCAGCACTTTTTGTACTGATTTTGTCCTGTGAGTTCCAAAAACTTCGAACAATTGCTAATGATGTTAATGAATCAGGCTGTACGTCGGGTTCCCAGAAAGGTGTAAATTGAAACCGCTACCAGAATAACAATTCCCACCAGTACATACTGATAGAAATAGGGGAAACCAAGCAGCACTGCTCCATTGACCACCATTGACATCAAAAGAGCGCCAAAAACTGACCCCCAGACCCGTCCATAACCTCCAAAGAGGGCCGTTCCTCCAATAATAACAGCAGCAATGGTATCAATTTCCATGAACTCTCCATAGGTGGCATGAAAGGCATCAAGACGGCCAATGGTTACCAGGGCAGCAACACCTGCCAGAAAACCCATAAAAACATAGGTCATAATCTTATATTTATCGACTTCAATTCCAGCCAGAATGGCTGATTCCCGGTTTCCGCCCAGGGCAGCGGTATATCTGCCGAAATAGGTGTTGTTGTAAACATAGTATCCTAAAGCCCCGATAGCAAATGCCACTAAAATTGAGATGGGAATCAGGCCAAATATCCGGTAAGCTCCCAGAAATCTAACGGCAGCGGGAAACCGGTAATGGACAACTCCACCTGCCATTATCAGCACAATGCCCCGATAGCCAATCATTGTCGCAATGGTAGCTATAAAGTCAGGAACTTTAAGCTTGGTAATAAAGAGCCCGTTAAATAAACCCAGAACCATCCCCGAGAGAGGTGCAACCCAGATTCCCAGCCAGGGAGGTATAGGAGTATACTCAATAGTAAATA
>PWHA01000143.1 GCA_003554685.1 Halanaerobiaceae bacterium | reverse complement strand
GACCCTGAGAGCATCCAGGGTTCTAAAGACCAGTGCTACCGCGATTGCTGGTTTAAGCAGCGGTAGTGTTATGGTGAAAAACCGTCTGATCTTCCCGGCACCATCCACTCTGGCTGCTTCATATAATTCCTGAGGAATCATCTGCATTCCTGCCAGAATTAGCAGGGCCATAAAGGGTGTGGTCTTCCAGACATCAATGGCAATCATGGCCGGAACCTGAAAGGAACGTAGAGTTAAGAAGGGTATCGACCGATCAATCAGGCCGAATCTATCCAGCAGCATGTTGAAAAAACCGGCCCGGCTCGAGGCAAACATCCATTCCCACATTCTGGCTGAAACTACAGTAATCACGGCCCAGGGTACCAGCATGGTAGCTCTCATCAATCCCCGGCCTTTAAATTCACTGTTAACTACCAGAGCAATAAGTAAGCCCAGCAACGTTTCTAAAAAAACCGAAACAATAGTAAAATACAGTGTATTGCCAACGGCCCGGATGAAGTTGGGCGATCGTGCTCCCAGCACATACCTGGTGCCGAACAGGCTGAAGGTGGTTAATTCCCGGTAGGCGTGGGGCTGCCGAGGTAAAATCCTGATCGGCCTTTCATAAACCGGTTTACCGGTTTCCTCATCAATCTGCTGTTCCCCGGTCTCCTCATCAATAACCGGAGGTAGTTCCTCAATTGTTACAGCCAGCAGCCGATGATAATTTTCCAGTCCGATAAATTCTGCATCCCTGGCTCCGGCAAAAACTCTATCGGTAAAGCTGGTATAAAAAACATGGCTCAGGGGATAAAGAGCCACAATTAAAAGAACTATCATGGCCGGGGCCATTAGTTTGTAGGCCAGTCTTCGTTCTCTCTTCTGCAGGTCCATTTACTAACCCCCTAAATTACCTGAAATATTCTATTGGATAACTATCCAGAAATATAAGAAAAATAATGAAATTATTAATTGAAAAATCAGGGGAGAGCTATAAACCCTCCCCTGAAATGTTTTATCCTCCTGGAATTAGTTTAGGGCTGGCCTATATCAAATCCGGTCAGATCCTGAATTTCTAATTCCATATATTCTAAAGCTGTCAGGGCATCCAGTTCACCGGTCAGCACCGAGTGAGCCTCGGAATATACTACTGAAGATACTGCTGAATAGTTGTCTCCAGCAACAGTGGAAGGACGGGGTACGGCATTGACAAATACATCATAGAGCTCTGCAAAGAAGGGATTGGCTTCCAGAACATCTTCATCTTCATAAAGCTCGGGAATGGTCGGATTTAAGGAAGCATCAGTTGCTCTCATCTTCTGAACATCCCAGCTGGCCAGGAAGAAAGTCAGATCGGCTGCTTCTTCCGGATGTTCGCTGTACTGGCTGACTGCCACATTCCAGCCACCCAGGGTAGCAGCAGGTTCACCATCTTCTCCTGCGGGCAGAGGAGCAACACCAAAGTCTTCCGGTTCAAAGGCATCAGATTGCATAGAAAGGCTGTAGGCATAGGGCCAGTTTCTCATAAAGGCAGCATTACCATCATGCCAGATGGCTCTGGCATCCTCTTCCATAAAGGCAGTCACTCCAGCAGGTGAGATGTCGCCAACCCAGCCGGCAGCCATTTCCAGCATCTCCTGATTCCTTTCATTCAAGACGGTGATTTCTCCTTCGGGAGAAATTATGGTTCCGCCCTGATTGGAGGCAAACCATTCTAAGACATTACAGGTTAAACCTTCATAAGCATTACCCTGCCAAACAAATCCTTCAAAGTCCGGATTATGCTCTCTTTCTCCATCCACAATTATTCCGGCATACTCTTCCAGTTCAGCCCAAGTTTCCGGAACATCCAGGCCGTACTCATCCAGCAGATCCTGACGGTAATAAAGCAGTCCGGCATCAGTAAACCAGGGCATGGCAATCAGTTCGCCATCAACATTGGTATTGTTTTCAACGATATGCTCAAAGTGCATGTCAACATATTCTTCAGCCCCGTATTCGTAAAGATCCAGGAAATGATCCTCCAGTTCACCGGGCCAGATAACATCGATCTGATAAACATCAACCTCAGGGCTCTCGGCCTCAAAGAAGGAAAGATAGAGGCTCATTCTCTCATCAGCGGAGTCCGGGCTGTCCAGCACCTCAACATGAACATTGGGGTTTTCTTCCATGTACATTTCAGCTGCTCTGACAGTGGTTTCATACTCCTCACCAACAGCACCACCAATAATCGTTAATTCCACATCATACTCGGCCTGGACATTGCCTACCCCGAAGAACAGCACCAGGGATAGTGAAAGCATTACGATTAATAGTTTTTTCATTCTTATACCCCCTATAGAATTTTATTTGGTGTTACCATAACACCCTCAGTTAAAAAACATTCCTCGCCTGAATCTCTATTAACTTACTTAAAATCTCATCTCAAGTCTCTTTCATAGAATCTAAATAATTCTAAATTTTCTCTGTATAAATTTCTTCTCTGTTTCAGGAAAAAATCCTGCTTGCCCGACAAATAAAGATTCCCTTTAATAATATTTTTCACCAGATATATTTATATATAATTTGCATTTTACTTCCTTATTTGTTTCATTAATATATCACAGAACAATTATTTTTTCAAGAAAATATCATACCCTGAATCACACCAGATCGGCGATTAGCAGTACTTTAAAAACTATTATGGAAAGCGGAGCCAGTATTATACCCTGAAGCCCCAGAGTGTTAAGACCAACAAATAATCCCAGCAGCAGAATCAGGGGATGAACCCCGATATTTGTGCTTAAAATTTTAGCCTCCAGGAAAGGACGAAAACCAATTACCAGCACATAAACCACAAAGAGAATAAAGGAGTAGGAGGGATTGATGAAGAGATGAAGCACTATCAGCGGCCAGAGAATTCCTCCGGGACCTACCACCGGAATTAAATCCAGAACTCCTGCTGCCAGGGCCAGAATAATGGCATAGGGAAAGCCTATCAGTCTTAAAGTTACTCCCACCCAGATGGTGGTGTTGGTAATTATAATTAACTGCACCTTAATATAGGTAGAAAAGTCTTTCAGTAGCTTAATCTTTTCTTTATCTGTCAGGTCAATTTTTTGAGAAAAATAACTCAAAAGCTTCTCCCTGTCCTTACTCATATAGAAGGATCCCAGAATGGTAAAGATAATAAAGATAAAAATCCAGGGAATGTTAAAGGTCAAATTCAAAATTTGGTTTACTACCTGGGAAAGCAGCAGATTTCCCCGCTGATAAATCATGTTGATATTTTGACTGATAATATTGGCAATTTCATCAGGTATTACTTCAAAGAAATCCTCCTGACGCTGGATCAATTCCTCTATTCCTGAGGTAATCTGCTCCCGGTAGCGGGGTAGCAGCCTGCCCAGCTCAATCAGCTCGCTGATCAGGTTGGAAGATAAAATTATTGCCAGGGTGATCATTATCAAAAGAAAAATAGAGAGAACAATTAAAACTGCCAGCAGCCGGGGCATTTTTTTGCTCAGCAGCAAAACAGGCTTTTCCAGGATCAGGGCCACTATGGCAGCCAGAAAAAAGGGAGTCAGGTAAAAAATTGTTATCTTCAATGACACCACAATCAGGATAAATATGGCTATTCTCTTAAAGATTTGATAATAGGAAAGCTCGAGTTTAAACATAACAAAAGTTCACATCCAGCATCAATTTATTTTTTCATCTGCTGCCAGTTCTATAATTGCCCTGACATAGATTAGAGCATTTAACATCAGATCTTCAATTTCCATGTATTCGTTCTTTTGATGGGCCAGCTCGGGCTGACCGGGAAATAAAGGGCCAAAGGCCACACCCCTGGGAACTGCCCTGGCATAGGTCCCTCCCCCTATAGCAATCGGCTCGGCCTTATCATCTCCGGTTTCATCCCGGTAAACCTGCATCAGGCTTTCCACCAGCCTGTCATCTTTCTCCACATGCAGCGGCGCTTTATGCTCCTTTCTTTCTAGCAGCCAGTCAAACTTCGAAATTTTTTCAGTCAAACTCTGGAATATTTTCTCGCTCTGATAGCTGACCGGGTATCTGATATTAACTGTGATCCGGGCCTCTTTTTCATCAACTTCAATCTGCCCCACATTAAAAACCAGCCGGCCGGATATTTCATCGCAGACATCACAGCCAATATTTTCTCCATAATAATCTGTTCCAATTAATTTTTGATAGGCTTTTATGAAATTCTCAATATTCCCGGGTGTAAGGTTCATTTCTGCCAGCAGACAGATAAGATGAGAAACAGCATTTACCCCATCAGCCGGCAGGCTGCCGTGGGCTGAAATTCCCTTAACCAGAATTTCACTTTCTTCACTGTTGATGGTTTTCAGTTTAATGTCCTCTGGATAATCGGATTGATACTCAGCAATTTTATCCTGGAGATACTTCCTTTCCCCGCTAACCAGAGCTGAGGCTCTATCCGGTACCATATTGGGGGCATTACCTCCGGATATTGATTTGACCTTAACCCAGCCCTTTGAAGGCTGGTTATCCTCTGCCTGATAATCATCTCCGCCGGAGTTATACTCCTCCAGGAGATCAAAAACTAAAATTCCCTTTTCAGCATGAATGACAGGAAAAACAGCATCAGGGCTGAAGGCCAGTGTGGGAACTTCAGCATTTTTATTATAGTATTCCATGCCTTTCCAGCCACTTTCCTCATTGGTTCCCAGAATCAACCTCACCCTTTTGTTGAGCTTTAATCCCAGATCCAGAATGGTCTTCATGGCATAGAGAGAAGCAACTGCCGGCCCCTTATTATCCAGGGAACCCCGGCCGTAAATTCTTCCCTTTTCAACCACCCCGGCATAGGGGTCATAATCCCAGTCATCACCGGCAGGAACAACATCAAGATGGCATAATATCCCCAGCATTTCCTCCCCTTCACCAATTTCAACCGTGCCGGCATAGTCTTCCAGGTTGCTGGTTCTCATCCCCATCGCATCAGCCATTTCCAGCATTCCGATAAGACATTCCCCCACTTCGGGTCCAAAGGGCCTGTCCTCTTCGGGCTCACCCTGGACACTTTTATACTGGATTAATTCCTGAAGACTTTCTGTTAGTTTATCCTGATAGCTGTCCAAAATTTTCTTTATCTCCTGTCTTGCTGGCATTATTCTCTCATCCTTTCAGAAATATTGTGCTGTTTATTTTTTGGCTTTTTTTGAATGTCAACTTTTTCTCTGTTAATTATAATTTCTATAAATATCTTATTTCTCCTTCACCGCTGCCGGAATTAAGTTATCAGATAAAAATTTATAACTCCTATGGGATAACTTTACATTTAAATAAATATATCTTAATAATTACCGGAAATGTAGGGCTGATTCCCGAAAATAAAAAAGAGGGGCGATTAAGCCCCTCTTTTTTATTCAGCAATATGTATTACTGAATTTAAGCTGTAAAAAAAATTGGATTGAAAAATACTAAATTATAATGTTTGTTTTTAATCCTACTTATCTTTAACGGTTTCTTTAAAAGTTTTGCCTGCTCTGAAAACAGGAACCTTTCTGGCAGGAATCTTGATGGTCTCATCGGGATTCTGAGGATTTCTACCCTGACGGGCTTTTCTGTCTCTAACCTCAAAGCTGCCAAATCCGATGATCTGAACATTGTCCCTGGAATCCTGCTTCTTATTGGCCTCCTGCTTCAGGTATTCCATGATGGAATCAAAGGTGGTGTTGATAATTTCATTACAGTCTTTTTTGGTATTACCGGTTTTTTCGGCCACATGATCGATTAATTCAGTCTTGGTCATAATCTCACCTCCTGAATAAGATTTTTACTTATTCTTTATATTCGTGATACTCCATAAAACTCCTGCTTAAATTCAAAGAAAATTACTAAAAACCTTGAGATATCCAACATTTATCCTGCTTTTTACCTCATTAAATTAAATATTTTTACTATTATATCCATTTATTCATGCTGACAACCTCTTCAATCTCCCTTTTAGGGTCCCGGGTCATCAGATCTTCCACTGCTTTATCCGGGCTTTTGCCGGCAAATAAAACTTGATATATTTCTTCTGTAATTGGCATTTCAGTTTTGATTTTCTCTTCCTGTAAAGCCTGATACAGGGCTCTGGTTGTTTTAATTCCTTCCACAACCTGTCCTACCTCCTCTTCAGCCCGGGCAAAACTCTTGCCCTGTCCGATTTTATAACCGAAGGTTCTATTTCTGCTGTGGGTGCTGTTGCAGGTAACCACCAGATCTCCCAGCCCCGCCAGCCCCGAGAAGGTGAAAATTTTAGCACCTCTCTCCCGGCCATAACGGCTCATTTCAGCCAGTCCCCGGGTTATCAGGGCTGCCACGGCATTATCACCGTAGTCCAGACCATAGGCAATTCCGGCAGCCACAGCAATAATATTTTTTACGGCTCCTCCCAGCTCCACGCCTACCACGTCAGGATTGGTATAGGCCCTGAAGGTTTTATTGCTCATCAGCCTTTGAATCTTCCGGGCTGCCTGCTCCTCCTGGCTGGCAACAACTGCAGCAGTTGGTTTGCCAACCATTACCTCCTCGGAATGGGTCGGACCGGAAAGAACGGCGAGCTTTTCCTCCGGACTGATAGCTTCAGCAATTATTTCCGAATTGGTCTGAAGGGAATTTTCCTCAACTCCCTTGGCCGTGGAAACTATGGTGGCACCGGATTTGAGAAAGGGCTTAAGTTCAGCTAAAATTTCTCTGGTAGAAGATGTCGGAACTTAAATAAAAATAATATCGCTATCCTCCACCGCCTGCTGCAGATCAGAGGTTGGTTTAATGATTTCAGGCAACCTGTGTTCCGGAAAATAATCCCGGTTGACCCTAGTCTTCTTTATGCTCTCTACCTGTTCCTCCCGCCGTAGATAAAATATAACGGTATGATCATTTCTCGTCAGGTTGACTGCAATTGCTGTACCCCAGCTTCCTCCGCCTATTACTGCAATTCTGGAACTCATGTAATCACCCCTTTTTCAGCATAATCATTTTTCCGAACCCGGCCTGATACGCTTTTCTTCACCCTTTAAAAGCCGGTTTATATTTTCTCTGTGGGTATAGACCACAAAAACAAAGAGAATCAGGGCCATAGCTGCCTGAGCCGGGTCGCTGCTGAAAATATAAACCGTCACCGGCAGGGTCAAAGCACCCAGCAAAGAGGCCAGAGAAACAATCCTGATGCTGAAAGTAATAACCAGCCAGATAAGACCCAGTACCACAAAGCTTAAAGGAGCAGCAGCCAGAATAACTCCAAAAGTGGTGGCCACCCCCTTACCTCCATCAAAGCCCAGAAATACCGACCAGTCATGACCGATAATCGCTGCAAAGCCAATCAAATAAAGCAGATAGGCCGGCTCCACTCCCAGAAAAAAGCGGGCAGCCATGACAGGAATAAAGCCTTTCATTATATCAATCAGGGCTACCGCCGCCCCCATCTTGAAACCCAGCTTTCTGGCAACATTGGTGGCCCCCACATTCCCGCTGCCGTACTGTCTGATATCAACTCCCAAAAATTTTTTTACAAAGAGATAACCGGTGGGTATCGAACCGATGAAATAAGCCAGTAGCAAAAAAAGAACCAGCCTCATATTAACCTCCTCAATAATTGGAATTAAATTATTCAGATTTCCTGTTTCTAAACTTGAGCCAGAGTGGAGAACCGATAAAACCAAAGGCTTCCCGCAGGGAGTTTTCCAGATACCGCTGATAGGCAAAATGCATCAATTCGGGATCATTAACAAAAAAAATGAAGGTAGGCGGCCGCACAGAAGTCTGGGTGACATAATATATCTTGAGTCTTTTCTGCTTGTAGGAGGGAGGCTGTTTTAACTGGACTGCTTCCTGAATCACTTCATTCAACAGGCCGGTTTTAACTCTGAGTGAGGCCTGATCAAAAACATATTCTACCAGTTCAAATAGTTCCTCAACCCGCTGGCCGGTCAGGGCCGAAACAAAGACAACCGGAGCATAATTTAAGAATTTAAGCTGATAATAGATTTCATCCTGATAATCCCGGGCGGTAGTGCTGTCCTTCTCCAGGGTATCCCACTTATTGACTGCCAGGACAATGGGTTTGCCCTCATCATGGGCATAACCCACAATTTTCTTATCCTGGGAGGTAACGCCCTCGCCGGCATCTATCATCATCAGCACCACATCAGCCCGGTCCATGGCTCTGATGGCTCTCAGATTGCTGTAATATTCCACCGACCAGTCAACCTTGGCCTTTTTTCTCAGGCCGGCAGTGTCAATCAGGTTAAATCTGGAGCCATTGATTTCAACCTGGGTGTCGATGGCATCCCTGGTGGTCCCCGGATCTGCAGTAACCAGTACCCGATTCTGTCCCAGCACATAATTTACCAGTGAAGACTTACCAACATTGGGTTTGCCTACCACGGCAACCTGGAGCGGTTCCTCTCCGGTAATCTCTTCGATGCTGTCTTCCGGCAGCAAGCTCACCATCTCTTCATAAAGGTTGCCGGTATTTTTGCCGTGCTCGGCAGATATGGCAATAACTCTTTCAAAACCCAGGGAGTAAAATTCCCAGGGTTTATTTTCTTCGCTAAAATTTTCAGTTTTATTGGCCACCACAATTACTTCTGTTTGTGATCTTCTTAATATATCAGCAATCTCCCTGTCCCGGGCGGTAAGACCCTCGCGATTATCAACCACGAAGAGTATCAGATCTGCTTCAGCTATGGCCTGACGGGCCTGGTATAGAACCAGAGATTTTATCTCTGAATCAGGATCCGGTTCAATGCCGCCTGTATCAACCACCAGAAACTCCCGGCCCTGCCATTCCGCATTACCGTAAATTCGGTCCCGGGTTAAATTGGGAGTCCCTTCCACGATTGCTCTTTTTTCTCCTACAAAACGATTAAAGAGCGTTGATTTTCCCACATTCGGCCTGCCGAATATTGCCACCACCGGCTTTTTCATCAAAAACCACCTCCAATAACTCTCCCGGACCTTCACAGAACTTAATTTCTTTCCCGGGAAGGGCTTCAATTATCTCAGCTCGATCATAACCATCCAGGGTCAGCCCTGCATCATTGAAAATGATATCCGGAAGTATAACAAGATCGGCTGAAATTTCTTTCTGCTGCAAAGTTTGTATTATATCCTCTCCAGCCAGCAGACCGGTAACGGTAACCTGCTCACCTAAAAACCTGTTCTCAACCTGAATATCTTCCACTTTAAGCCCTGGAATTCCATTAAGATCTGTTGTCAGGGGCTTCAGAGCCTGATTGCCCAGTTTGCCGGTTACCAGAGCCAGCGATTTCCTGGCTGATAATCTCTCAGGATACTGCTTTCTGGCCTTCCAGTAATTATTTCTCAGCAGTCTGGTCAGACCAATCCCGTTCTCCAACTGGGGATAATCGTCATAGTACTCCTCATCAGGAAT
The DNA here is from genome assembly GCA_003554685.1 of Halanaerobiaceae bacterium. Classification (GTDB taxonomy): domain Bacteria; phylum Bacillota; class Halanaerobiia; order Halanaerobiales; family Halarsenatibacteraceae; genus T1SED10-84. The sequence continues at coordinate 1,443 of PWHA01000143.1, read as the reverse complement.
TTTGCTGCCGGTTATCAGAAAAAATTCATCGGCCGGATAAATCGAGCCTGCCAGCCAGGTCTCCTGATTTTCTTTCTGCCAGTTCTCAATTCTTTTAAGTACCTGCCCGGCCTGTCGGGGAGTAAAGCTTTCAAGCTCCGGCAGGTTCTCCCGGTGAGAGGTGAGTCCGACCGGAACAATACCCAGGGAAAGCACTGCTTCTTCCAGCCCGGCCAGATCATTCAGGGTTCTTTCCAGCTCTTCCTTTTCATTATAGCCAGGAATTAATACCAGCTGCAGATGAAAGGAAATACCCGACCCGGCCAGGAATTTCAGATCCTTCATGATGCTGGCAGCTTCAGGGTTTCCCATAATTTCAGCTCTTAAATCAGGATTGGTAGTATGGACCGAAATGTACAGGGGTGAAAGCCTCTCCTGTACAATTCTCTGACGATCTTCGCTGGTTAAATTTGTCAGAGTAATAAAACTGCCCTGTAAAAAAGAAAAACGATAATCATCATCTTTGATTGTCAGGCTCTTTCTCACCTTTTCAGGCTGCTGATCCAGAAAACAGAAAATGCAGTTGTTGCAGCATCTCTTCAATCCGTCATAAACTATTCCGTCCGGTTCTATGCCCAGACCACTACCGGCTTCCCTGTTGATATAAATCTTCCGGCAGTTTTCAGGATCCTGCTGGCAGACCTTAAGTTCCAGCCAGGGGCTGGTAGAGACTTCGCCCAGATAATCAATATAATCCCGAATTTTCCTGCCATTAATTGATTTAATTGTTAATCCGGCCTCTAAACCTGCTTTTTCAGCAGGTGAGCCCGGGATAACTCTCTTTATTTCAACCATAATCTTTCCTCCTGTAGCAAAATAATATCACATCTGACCCGGGTAAGCAACCCACCGGGCAATCAGTCCACCAGTCCCGGGTCTGCCGGGGTGATATTACCATTACCAGATAAGGACCGGCAGAGAATACAAAAAGAGGAGGATTTGTGTAATCCTCCTCTTCAGATGGTCTGTATTGAGTTCCTGTTTACTCTTTATCGTCAGACATCAGGTTCTTTAGATCTCCCAGCCTTTCACCTATTGTTGCTCCGGAAGGCATGTCTTCTTTTTCTTCCTCCTCTTCGGACTGAGAAGAAGATTCAGACTGCTCTTTCTTTTCTGGAGCCGAAGGCTTTTCCTCCAGTTCCTTTAAGCTTAAACCAACTCTCTTCTGCTCGGGATCAATGTTGATAATCTTTGCATCTCTTTCTTCCCCGACTTCTACGATCTCATCGGGGGTCTTGACATGTTTGTGAGACAGCTGAGAGATATGGATCAAGCCTTCAATTCCATCTTCCACTTCCATAAAGGCACCGAAATCAACCAGCTTGGTTATCCTGCCCTGGATTACCTCACCTTCATAATGCTTGCGGGCAAAATCTTCCCAGGGATCGGGGAGCAGCTGTTTGT
>PWHA01000155.1 GCA_003554685.1 Halanaerobiaceae bacterium | reverse complement strand
TTTTACAGCAATAAAACAGAACCAGCCCAGGCAGCCGCTGCGATTCCGGAAATAACAAATAACGTCGGTAAACTGGTATAGATTAACAGCAGTCCTAAAACCAAGGGCGAAGCAGACATGCCAATGTATTTAAAAGTATTGAAAAGCGAAATCACTGTACCGGATAATTCTTCGGGCGGCAGATTAGTCACCCTGTTATAAATAGTGGGATTTATAATTCCCATACCGCTGCCGTAAATTACCATACTTAAAAAAATCAAATAACTTTCCTGCGGCCAGAAAGGAAGCAAAATCAGGGAAAGGGCCAGCAAAACAAAACCCAGTCCCGTCCGCTGCTGCCAGTTTAAGTATTTAGCAAAAAAATTAGCCCGGGTGGCAAAAACGGCTCCAATTAATCCCTGAATAGATAGGGAAATCCCTGAAATTACCTCGCCCATGCCGTGATACAGGTAGATAAAAACCGGCAAAAAAGTTACCATGGCATACAGAAAAAAATAAGTTGCAAAAGCCTGCAGCAGAATAACCCGGATATCTTTTAGTTTAAGCGTGGAAAGTAATGAGCGAATATGATTCGATAATTCCCTCAGTTCTAAATTTTTTCGGGAAGCAGAGGTTTCCGGCAGTTTGAAGAAAAAAGCCAGAGCCAGAATCAAAGAAAAACTGTAAACTGAAAACACCAGCCGCCAGTCAATCGAAGCAAGTGCTCCACCCAGGGAAGGTATGATCACAGCTCCAATCGAAATCGTAGCGGTCAGCATACCCATAACCCGCAATCGATTTTCATCCTGAAAACAATCACTTATTATCGTCATCGCAACCGGAATAAGACCTGCCACCCCGATACCCTGTAAAAATCTCCAGCCCAGTAAGACAGCAAAGCTGGAAGCCAGGGTGCTCCCCAATCCGGCAATCCCGTCCAGGGTGAGACAGAGCAGGGCAACTTTTCGCCGACCCAGAGTATCAATAAAGTATCCGATAACCGGTAGACTAACTGCTGCTGAGATGGTATAAACACTTAAAATAAGTCCCAGCTGTTCTTCCGGAGCAGAAAAAGCAGCTCCAATAGTAGGAATTCCCGGTGCTACCAGGCCACCTCCCATAACCCCAAAAGCTCCCATTGTCAGAATTAATCCCAGCAAAAATTTTGACGGCTGATATTTCTGACTCTTCTCCCCTGACAATGAAGATCATCCTTTCAGTTAAAATTTTAAGTTAATCAATTTCCAGTATATATTATTCCGGGCCGTTATCATTCCTGATTATAAGACCCTATAAACTAGATTATAACAGGATAAAAATACTTTATCAATTGATAATTAATGTAATTAATGATCAAATGAAAATATTTACTGATTTTTCAAACCTATTAACATAAAAATAAACCCGCATGCCCCCTTCGGGACACAACAATAGCTGAAAATATTAAGGCGCATTTTCAAGGTAAATAAGCTTAAATCTTCTTAAATTCAGCTAAATTTTTAATCGCAGAAATGGAGATAGAAGTTTTGATTGACCAAATCAGTCAAATATGGTACTATTGAATTGACCAAGTCGGTCAATTCAATAGTACCAGGGGGGTGTTTGGAAATTTCGGGAAAATTTTTAAATCTGGATACAGAAAAGCAGAAAAAAATTCGGAAAGCAGCTCTCAAAGAATTTACTGCTAACGGTTATGAAGATGCTTCGACCAATCGAATTGTGGGAAAGGCAGGTATAAGTAAGGGTTCGCTTTTTTATTATTTTGAAACAAAACAGGAGCTCTATAAATATTTAATTGAGTACAGTCTAAATTTTATAACCAAAGAATTTCTCAATAAAGTAGATGAGAAAGAAGAAAGGGATTTAATAGAAAAATACAGGAAAATGGGCAAGCTAAAATTGCAGGCCTACAACAAAAATCCCGATGTTTTCAATTTCCTGGGAGCAGTTTATATAAACGATAAAAACTCAGAACTTCCGGAAGAATTACTATCCCGGACAGCAAGAATAAAAAAGCAAATCATTTCAGGCTTTAATAAAAATGTCGATACTTCATTATTTAGACAGGATATATCTCCCGACCGGATAATCAAGCTTATCAGCTGGTCAATGGAAGGATACGAAAGGGAGCTGATCAGCAAGCTGAAAGGAAAAATGATAGCTGAGATTGAATTCGAGCCTTACTGGGATGAATTTCACGACTTTCTGGATCTTTTGAAAAAAATATACTACCGACAGGAGATGACCGGGAGATGACAGCAATAAATATCGAGAATTTATCTAAAAATTTTGGGACAGTAAGGGCTTTAGATGGCATAAATCTAGAAGTAAATAAGGGGGAAGTTTACGGCTATATCGGTCCCAACGGGGCAGGTAAAACCACAACAATCAGAATACTGCTGGGAATTCTTCAGGCTGACAGGGGTAATGCTGCTGTTTTCGGCCGGGATGCCTGGCATAATGCTGTAGAAATTCATAAACGGATTGCCTATGTGCCCGGCGAAGTTAATCTGTGGCCGAATTTAACCGGCGGTGAGATTATTGATCTATTTGTGCAACTGCGGGGTAATACTCATAAATCCCGCCGGGAGGAACTTATCGAAAGATTTGACCTGGATCCCACAAAAAAATGTCGTTCTTATTCCAAAGGAAACCGGCAGAAAGTTGCTCTGGTTGCCGCCTTTGCTGCTGAAGCAGATCTGTATCTGCTGGATGAACCTTCCTCCGGTCTTGATCCTCTGATGGAGAAGGTTTTCCAGGAATGTGTCATGGAATTCAAAGAGAAAGGCAAAACCGTCTTTCTTTCCAGCCATATTCTGTCTGAGGTGGAGAGACTCTGTGATAAAGTCAGCATCATCCGTCAGGGCAAAATCATTGAATCCGGAAGTCTTGATGATCTGCGGCATTTAACCAGAACCAGAATGGTTCTGGAGACAAAAAAGGAAATTTCCTCTCTGGAGAGTGTTGAGGGCATTCATGATGTAAAGAAGCAGAATAAAGGGGTAACCTTCCTGGTGGATACGGAACAGCTGGATAAGGTGATCGAGCATATCAGCAAGTTTGGGGTTAAGAAACTGGAAAGCTCTCCGCCAAAATTAGAGGATGTATTTATGGACCATTATCGGGATGATGGAGGTGAGTCCTGATGACAGGCAGATTATTTCATAATTCTGGCCGGCTGGCCCGGTTAATTCTGCGAAGAGACAGGATCCGAATTGCCATCTGGCTCATTATTATAACCGCGCTTACCATGATTGTAGCTGCTGCCTACACCAACCTTTTTACCACCCGTCAGGAAATAATGACCTACGCCGAAACCATGAGAAATCCTGCCATGACAGCGATGGTGGGGCCGGGTTACGGCCTGGATAACTATACCTATGGGGCCATGATGGCCCATACCATGCTGATACTTACTGCAATCGCTGTAGCTGTCATGAGCATATTTCTGGTTGCCCGGCATACCAGAAGGGACGAAGAAAGCGGCCGGATTGAAATGATTCGTTCTCTGCCGGTAGGAAGACTATCCAACATTACTGCCACCACTTTGGTGTCTTTTTCAGTCAACATTCTGCTGGCTCTGCTGACAGGTGCCGGACTCTTTCTGCTGGGAATTGAAAGTATAGATCTGCCGGGCTCTCTCCTCTACGGTGCTACTCTGGGAGCAGCGGGAATTTTCTTTACGGCTGTCACGGCCTTATTCGTCCAGTTAACTGCAAATACAAGAAGTGCTATCGGTTATTCCATTATGTTTCTGGGCCTTTCTTATCTTATTCGGGCCCTCGGTGATGTCAGCAGTGAGGCACTCTCCCTGCTTTCTCCACTTGGCTGGATTACCCAGACCCAGGTGTATGTCAATAATTACTGGTGGCCGCTGTTACTAACCGTCGGTGCAGCCCTGATTATCACAGCAGCAGCCTTTAAACTGAATTCTCTGAGGGATTTAGAGGCAGGAATGTTACCAGCTAAACCCGGTCGAAAAACAGCTTCTTCCTGGCTGCAAAATCCCCTGGGACTGGCACTGAAACTGCAGCGTACCAGTTTAATTAGCTGGGCTGCCGGGCTCTTTATCCTGGGTGCATCTTATGGGTCTGTCTTTGGAGATGTGGACGCCTTCCTGGAGAGTGTGGAAATGTATCGGGAAATATTTATCATTGCAGAAGATATACCCTTTGTGGATCAATTTGTGGCCACTTTGATGTCGGTAATTGCAATAATATCGACAGTTCCCGCCCTGATAATGATATTGAAGGTCAGAGGCGAGGAAAAGGCCGGACGGATAGAACATCTGCTGGCCCGGGCTGTTTCCCGAAAACAGGTCATGGGAAGTTATCTTTTCATTTCACTGACTGCCAGCCTGATGATGCTCTTTCTCTCTGCTGCAGGTATGTGGACTGCAGCGGCAGCAGTAATGGATGACCCCGTATCCCTGGATGCTGTCTTAAAGAGCTCTCTGGTTTATCTGCCGGCAGTCTGGGCCCTGATCGGCCTGACTGTGCTGATAATAGGCTTCAAACCCCGGGCGGCCTTCATCAGCTGGATTTATCTGGGTTATTCTTTTTTCGTAATATATCTTGGTGAAATGCTGCAGGTTCCTGACTGGATGGCGGGATTAACTCCCTTTGGTTATGTGCCGAAAGTTCCAATTGAGGAAATTAATTTCGGGATGTTAATAATATTAACTGCAATTTCCCTGATTTTGATGATAGCAGGTTTCCTGGGGTATAAACGGAGAGATATTCTGTTATAGGGGTGATATTATCTGAATATGATCAGATTCAGCTTAATCATATGTTTTTTATTAGTAGATAATTTAGCTAGAAAAATCATTGAACAACTGACTTACAGACAGAAGTGGGGGATAATATGTTAAAGTGGGAAGATTTCGAGAAGGTTGAAATGCGGGTTGGCAGGGTGATTCGGGTGGAGGATTTTCCCGAAGCCCGCAATGAAGCCTATAAGATCTGGGTGGATTTTGGTGATCTAGGTGAGAAAAAATCCAGCGCTCAGATAACCGATGCTTACAGCAAAGACGAACTTGAGGGCAGGCAGGTCATTGCGGTGGTTAATTTCCCGCCCAAGCAGATAGCCAATTTTCTCTCTGAATGCCTGATATTAGGAGTTGTAGGAGCAGAAGAGGGTGTTATTCTGCTGCAGCCGGAACGAGAGGTGGAGAACGGTCTCAAAGTTATGTAAGTTTTAGTTTTTTAAGTAGACCAACTCCGGAAATAAACCTCTGGAAATTAGCTAAAAAAATCAAAATCTTCTTCTGCTTTGTAGATAATCTTTTTTCCGTGGATTAACAGCCATTCTTTCCAGCTTGCTTCCAGCTCTTCTCTTGAAGGGCTGGATGCTTTAATAATATCGTTTTGAGAAAAATCAAATTCTTTAACAATTTCGACCACCCTATTTCTACCTTCAGTAAAATACAGATACATAACAAGGGTCCAGCCCCAATCATAGGCCAGGCCAACATCTTTTTGTATTCCTGATAAATCTGGAAGCTTGTTCACTTTTATACCTTCCAGCACCGGCTGTCGAAACATAAACTGATCTGAGTACTGCCACTGCTTGGAAAGAAAAACAGCCAGACCTTCACTCCACCAGCGGGGACTTGTTTCTATATCAGGTGCAAGATATTCTTCAAAAACATGGGTTAGTTCATGCCGGATCATCCTGATATATTCATCGGGACAGAAAACATAGGTAGAATGCCTGGCATAGGCGGAGGGGTGGAGAAAAACCAGATCGGTTTTCTGGGGCTGTGCCAGCCTGCCTGGGTTTGAGGGAGTTTTAATATTCACACCCAGAAGATTTATTACCAGCCGGTCATATTCATCTCTATCCGGGACCAGTATCAGACGAAAGAGATCATTAATTTCTTCAGAGAAAAAACTGGAAAGAAAATCATAACTTTCTTTAAAGGCAGAGAGAGTTAGATCCAGATATTTTTCAAAACCCTCAATATATTTTATTTCAACATTTCCCTGCCTGTAACAAGAATATTTCTGCAGCAAAACTGTCCCCTCCATAAATTTTTATTACTTTTAGCTGACCGGGTTTGTATTTAACTATTTGCCGGCAGCTGATATTTTCCCTGCAAAATAAAGACCCGGGGGCTTGTCTGCGGGATTTTTCCCGGACAAAACCCCCGGTCTCAAATGGGATGATTGTGAAACTATATTATTTTCACTGCTCTACTCTGACAATATCATCAACCAGCTGTAGCCAGGTGTTGGCTCCATAGGGATGGTTGCGGAAGCCCTCAAACCAGGGCTGAATCAGCGCCACGGATTCCTGATAGGCTATGAAGGCTTTGGGATGCTCTTCCAGCAAAATTTGCTGGACTTCCTGATAGTTTTCTATCGATTCTTGACTGTTGGGATCCAATGCCCGACCACGTTCCAGCAGTTCATCTACCCTTTCATTTGAGAAGTTAACCATGTTCATGGTGCCCTGGGAATGAAACTGTCGGTAGGAGGCTCGATCGGGGTCGACCTGTCCGGTCCAGCCAAGGATAAAGAGATCATATTCATTGGTGCCGAGTATTCTATCTAGAAAAGCTCCCCATTCTTCCACGTTTACCTCGACCTCAATTCCAATCTGCCCCAGCTCATAGGCCACAATTTCTGCAATTTCCATATTTACCGGATCTTCATGAACATATATCTGAAGGGTCAGATCTTCCAGGCCTGACTCTGCAAAATATTCCCGGGCCAGATCAGGATCATACTCGGGATAATCAATATCCGGGTTGAAATGAGGCATTTCAGGAATTATCTGGCTTTTACCGGCGCTGCCTATTCCCCGCTGAACATGTTCTACTATAGCCTCGCGATTTACTGCATGAGTAATAGCCAGGCGCAGATCTAAATTGGCCATAGCTTCGGGATTAAATTCGGAAGCCAGATTCATACCGAGATAATCATAACCGGTTCCGGTGGTGCGGTCAACAACAACATCAGGATCTGCTTCCAGCCTGGCCAGTTCTTCAGGAACAACCCCGCCCTGATACATGTCAATTTCACCGGCTTCAAAGGCCAGCAGCCGGGAAGAATCTTCGGGGATGGGTCTAAAATCAACCACTTCAAAGTTGGGCTCTCCTCCCCAGTAATTGTCAAAAGCGGTCAGAATATGATAGTCATCGTCAGCCCATTCTTCATGGACATAAGGGCCGGTGCCGATTGGAGCCTGACGGAATTCTTCATGGCCGACTTCTTCATGATAATCATAGGGCACTATTCCAATTCGAGCCATGTTATTGATTAAAAAAGTATAGGGCTCGCTGAGATGAAAAATGATATGATAGTCATCGACTATTTCAATCTCTTCAATGGCGGCATAAAGATCCCGGTTGGCAGCCGGATTATCTTCATCCAATACCCACTCATAGGTATATCTGACATCTTCTGCCACAAATTCCCGGCCGTGATGCCATAAAACTCCTTATCTTAACTCCATTTCAATCTGCATGGCATCCTCACTGATTTCCCAGTCCACAGCTAGATTGGGGGACAGGCTAAGGTCGTGCTCAATAAATACCAGGGGTTCACTGATCATATTAATTCTTTCAAAGGCGTATACATCTACATCAACCAGGGTGTGAAGTCCGGGGGCATCAGCCTGCTGACCGATAACCACCCTGTCTTCTGCTGATACTGTCAGAGCTCCAGCAAAGACAAAAACCAGCACTAGCATCAGGATCGCAATACCTCTGAGACCAAAACCGCTTTCCACTGCTCTCTTCTGTCTGTCATGGGTTAATCTGCTTAGAAAATTCACATCTACTCCCTCCTTCATTTTATTAAAATTAAATTTTGTGAAAATTATTATAGCATATTAAAAATAATCTGTCAATATTCGACACAGCGGCCTAACTTGTGTTATAATATTTGACAAGAGGGCTCACTCCTTATTTATGGTTTTGGTGGTACGAAACTATTATATCAGGGAGGAGCCCTCTTTTTAGCACCTAAAGTCATTTTCAAACTCTTTCAACAATTGCCCTATTGCTATTTTACACTAAGACTAAGCACTAAGCACAGCGGACGGGTGGATTCACAGCAGGAAAATTTAATTTTTTTTATAAATAATTAACTTTTAAAAATAATAATTACGAATCATTTTTCTGGTCAGCAGTCTTATTCCTCAGTTTCTCAATCAAGCTCTTAACCCGCTCCTCTGCCCGGGAGGTTTCCTGCTGATCAAGCTCTATTCTGAGCTCCAGAATGCTGCCTTCACCGGCTTCATCGGGCAGCAGACTGACAGGCAAAATGATTTCCTCCTCCTCACCATTCCTGACCAGCAGAACAGCTTTATCTCCCTCAATTCGATCAACTGTGGCTCTAATATCGCACATCATGATCTCTCCTCAAAATATTTCAAAGAGTGATGTCAGCTTTGATATCTTCAAAGGTTGCCGGCCCGATGCCGGGAACCTCTTTGATTTCCTCTATCGTGTGAAATCCGCCCTGTTCTTCCCGGTATTCTATGATATTTTCAGCATAGGCTGGACCGATACCGTGAAGCTCCTGAAGTTCATCGTGGTCAGCGGTGTTAAGATTAATTTTGTCCGGATCTGCTTCTGCGGGAGAGTCTTCTTCCTCTTCTTTATCTTCTTCTTCTTTCTCCTCTTCCTCTTCTTCAGCAGGTACATCCGCAGGGGGAGCCCGGGGATCAGCCTCCCGGCTGACCAGCACCTGATAATCAGCACCATCAGTTTCAACAACAATATCTCCATGCATGTCGTTGCGATAAATTTCTATGCCCTTATTTTCCAGCGCTTCCAGAACCTCAGCATCGGGATGACCGAAGCGGTTATCCTCACCCACCTGAATTACAGCAGCTTCGGGATTAACCTCTTCCAGAAAGAAATCATTGGTAGAGGTAGAGCTGCCATGGTGGCCGACCTTAAGTATGGTGGATTCCAGTTCTAAGTCATTTTCTGCTGCTGCAACCATCTCACTTTCAGCCTGATACTCGACATCACCGGTGAAAAGAAAGGATATCTCATGATATTCCAGCCGCAGAACAATTGAGGCATCATTCAGGCTGTAATTTTCTACATCTTCTCCCGGATGAAGAACCTGGAAAACCAGCTCGCCCAGTTCGATTTTATCTCCGGTCCGGGGGGTGTGATAGGGAATGTCCTTCTCATCAATAAGCGTCAGGTAATTTTCAAAGGTCTGAGTGGTATGAACCCGACTGCTGTCATAAATCCGGCCAACCTCAAAGTTGCGGATGACATCGTCCAGTCCCCCAATGTGATCGGCATGAGGATGGGTTGAAACGACGGCATCGACCTGCTCAACTCTCTGCTGATTGAGATAATCTACCACTTTTTCGCCTACCCAGTTCCAGCGGTCTCCGGCATCGATCAGCATGTTTTTATTTTCTGCCTCATGCTGGATCAGGATTGAATCTCCCTGACCCACATCAATAAAGTGAACGCTGAGGTCGGCGGCGGCCTGACTGGCCAGGACTGTCAGAGTTAGTGACAGAATAATGACTGATAAAATAAAAACTCTGGATAATTTTTTATCATATTTTTTTATCATCGAATCACTCCTGAATTTTGCTACGGGAATTATAATTAACTAACGGCAATCTGCTTTCCCGGATTATCATATCTAATTATTACTATATCTGATAAAATAATGACTTAATGCCAGGATAAAGCCAGGATAATGTCAGGAACAAAAAACACCGGATAATAATATGGTAATTAGCTTTAACAAAAGAAATTAAAATTATCAGCTGCCGGGCAAATAATCTTCTTTCCCCGGGTTAACAACCACTCTTGCCAGTTTAATTCCAGCTGTTCCTGCGAAGAGCTTAATTCCTTTATGATATCAGCCTGAGAAAAATCCAATTCTTTCACAATTTCAACTATCCTGCCCCCTCCTTCAGTAAAATAGATATAGATAACCAGGGTCCAACCCCAATCATAGGCCAGACCAATATCATTCTGTATTGCTGTTAAATCTGGCAGCTTATTCTGTTCGATGCCTTCCAGAACTGGCTGACGAAAGGCAAACTGATCTGCGTACTGCCACTGCCTGGAGAGAAAAACAGCCAGACCTTCACTCCACCAGCGAGGGCTTGACTCTATATCTGGAGCAAGGTATTCTTCAAAAACATGGGTCAGCTCATGCCGGATAAGCCTAGTATATTCATCAGGACAAAAAACATAGCTGGAATGCCTGTCATAAGCGGAAGGGTGGAGGAAAACCAGATCAGTTTTCTGGGGCTGGGCCAGCCTGCCTGGATTTGAGGGTGTTTCGATATCAACACCGAGAAGCTTGATAACCAGCCGATCATATTCCTTTCTGTCAGGAACCAGAATCAAGCGAAGGGGATCCTTAATTTCCCGGGAAAAAAATCTGGCAAGAAAATCATAACTTTTTTTGAAGACAGTAAGAGTTAGATCCAGATGCTTTTCAAAGCCCTCTACATATCTTATCTCAAGATTATTCTGTCTAATATAAGAATAATCATTCAGCAAGATTCCCAACTCCCTGATGCCAGCATTCGCTATTAGCTTAGCTGGCGGTAATTTTATCAGATTAATAATTCTCAGTTCAAAATCAATCCTCTTCCTGCTCAACAGTTTTATTTTTCAAATTTTCAATTAAATTTTTTTGTCATCTAATCAGTCCTGAGTTTTGTTGTCTTTTGCTGCCCAAATTAAGGTTAACTGCTGGTTAGCATGGTAATATATAATTCAAGTTTTCCTGGCATATTCCTCTTTAACTCAATAATTTAATAGATTTTTCCCAAAACCATTTTTATTGTATAGCAATTGTATAACAATTACTTGCCAGTATAACTCCCTTGCCACAACGCCTGGGTAGCAGGCGATGAACCAGTTATTGCCTTTGATTATCAGCTGGCAAATTAAAGCGGGGTAATGAAAAGTGAAGTAATGAAAGACAAGAAAACTTACAGAAATAAACTGCCGGATCGGGCTGACAAACATATTCCCGGGGCATGACATGCTCAGCAAAAGTCTAGCTGATTCAGCGGTGCCCCGGGATTATTTTATCTAGCAACATAGAAATTTGTTTCTTTCTTGTTCTGTAAATGGCTTATTATTTTTGTCAGCCTGTTAAGCAATTCTTGATATTCTTCCTTAGGCCTGGTTGCTGTAACTCCAAAAC